>JAISUO010000034.1 GCA_031272035.1 Synergistaceae bacterium | reverse complement strand
GCAATTCTCTCCAAAACGACACCTCCAAAAATTATGAAAAGATTAGTGAAAAGTTGGGGGTAAATCTCTTATGTAATTTTACCGTAACGAGACGTTTCTACCAATTTTATATTTTTATCTTCTCTCCGGAGCGTGTTATGATAACAAAAGGAAAAGAAGGTAAGGGACGGCTTTTCCACTCGAAAAGATTACCGAAGGAAGGTTTTTTATGAAAAATTTATATACGAAAAATCTAAAAATGAAATCTTGCGCGGTCGTTCTCGTCTCAGCGCTTTTATGCCTGAGCGCAGGAGCCGCTCAGGCGCTGGACCTGAAGGATATTCTCAGGGGAGGGGCTCTGATCGTTGGAGGCGGGGCTCTGGTAAAAGCCATTGCGGGCCCTCTGGACAAGTTCATCAACACAGTGACTCTCAACAAAGGGGCGCAATTGCAGGGATTCACCAAAGTAGTTCCCATCGTTTCCATGGGAAACGGGGCCCACATCGGAGCAGCCCAGGTCGGCGGCGCCTCGGAGGCGTCTGTGAACCAAACCCAGGCCGTAGCTCAAATCGAAGCCGACTGGAAGGGAATTCGCGCAAGAATTTTAATCCCGGTGGACTCTCTGAACCCGCTGCAGCAGTTTCGCCGGGTTCAGGGCGTCGGAGTCACGGCCATCATTGACGTAAAAATCTGAGGGTAAAAGTTTGATCGAAAACGGGCAGGATAATTTTCTGGCGGCGAAAGATCATGAGGGATATAATAGAGAGGATATAATATAGCAAGCTCTCTCCAGGAGACGCGCCAGGCAAAGATAAAGAAGCGTGCGGCGAAATGTATCCTGTATGGCTGTGGGGTCCGAAGGGCCGTTCTGCATTGAACGCCTGTATTGCTCAGTTTAAAACGAACGGGAGAAAACGGCAATGAACATGAAAATTCTGCTGGTACTTGTTTCTCTTCTGGTCGCCGTAGCTATGGGCATGGTTTTGACTTTGGCCAGCAACGTTTTTATTCCGTTGGTGATCGCATGGTTCATGTTGCAGGTTTTCCGGCCCGTTATCAGTCTGGGGCGCAGAATAAAACTGCCCCAGATTCTCAACGTCATTCTTGTGTTCGCCGTATTCTTCGGTCTCTGCTACATCGGGATCATTTTCTGCACCACGCAGATCGTGGCGTTTAACCGCGCATTCACAGAATACTATTCAAAACTCAACGAAATGACCCTCAACATGCTGAAGGCGCTGCAAATTCCACCGGACAGCATTCCCCGCATAAGCTGGATGGATATTCTGGGACGATACCTGCGAAACATCTCCGAGGTGGGGCTTGCTCTTTCCAGCAAATTTGTTCTGACCCTGGTGTTCCTCATGTTCATGCTTCTGGAGGCCCCTTTCCTGAACTCAAAAATCGAACGCGCTTTTTCGGGCTCCAACGCGACAAAAATCAAAAACATCATGAGTTCCGTGTCGAATCAGATCAGCCGTTACCTCGGCACACTGACCCTGATCAGCCTGGCCACGGGGGCCTGCGCCTGGCTGGCCCTGGAGTGCATTGGCGTGGAACTGGCCGCAGGGTGGGGCGTCCTCACGTTTCTTCTGAACTTCATCCCCACCGTTGGATCCATCATCGCCACGATTCCCCCCGTCCTCATGGCCATACTTCAATTTTCACCGGGATTTTTCAAGCCCATTCTCGTTTTGCTGTCGCTGGGCGCCATACAGATCACCATCGGCAACGTCATCACCCCGAAGGTGGTGGGAGACCGTCTGGGTCTGAGCCCCGTGGTCATTCTTCTTTCCCTGCTGCTCTGGGGCGCGATTTGGGGTATCCCGGGGGCGCTCCTGTCGGTCCCCATCGCATCGATCATGAAGATCGTCTGTGAAAATTTCCCGTCGTTGAGGCCGATAGCCGTGATGATGGGAAGTGGCGAGATCGTTTCTTCCCCTCTCCTGCCGGAGACGGAGGAGCGGAACGAAAAGGAAACGCCTCCCGCCACCCGTGCGGAACCGAAGGCGCGCTGACGAGGCCTCGGACATTTTTCGGCTTCTCCGGTTTTTCAGGAGAGTCTGATTTTTCGTCTTTCACGCGCCATCCTTCTTCTTTGAGAAAACTGCTGATCTCCGCCCAAACCATTCTCACCCAGAACGCCCACAGCATCAGCATCGCAATTTGCTGAAGCACGTAATGCCATCGCAACTCCGTGATACCCGCCGACAGCTCCGCCAGATTCCACGCCGCCATTTCACCATCACCCCGCTGCATCTTGTATCGGTAGTCTTTGCGTTGTTATTATGCTACGTAATGCGTCGTTTAGTCAATACGTTTTTCGTTGCATTATTTTTTCATTTTCAATACGCGTTGCGTAGTAAATGAGGTATAATGTTTTTATAATTTCATTGTGTTTATAATTCCTGTTTATAGTTCCATTGAAAATTACCTGAGATTCAGGGAGGCGCAAAAGTTGACCACAGGGGAAAAAATCAGGATATGCAGAGAGCGCAGGGGGATGAAGCGCCCCGAGTTCGCCCGATTGATCGGAGTGGAACCCAACACGCTGTATCGCTACGAAAACGGAACGATTGGCATTCGAGACGATATGAAGCGAAAAATCGCGCAAATTTTAGAGGTGAGCGTGGCGTATCTTCTGGACGACAGCACGTCGGACTTCGAGCCTGAACCCACCGTCCCGCCTCAGCTTTACCTTCCTGTTCTGGACCAGGAGGCCTGCGCGGGCAATGGTTTCAGCTGGGAAGACGCCACAGACGTAGCGGAATGGATGCCCTGGCCCGAGCGGGAGACCGGAGGGCCGGTCGGGCCGCGAAAACCCTACTTCGTGCGGGTGGAGGGAGAGAGCATGGTTGGCGCCAACATCGCCGACGGATGCCTGATTCTGGTCAACCCCAACATCGAAGTGCGTAGCGGGGACATCGCCTACGTCAAATGGAACGACCGCTGTTCCGTGAAGGGGATCATCTTTTATCGGGACGGCCGAATCGAACTGCGCCCCGCCAACAGTGACTTTCACTCAACCTGGATTGAAAAGGACGCCATCGAATCTCTGGAAATTCTGGGGAAGGTCGTCCGGTGGCTGAATATGGGAATACCTAAAAATATCCTTTGACTGAGCAACCCGATGTCCGGTCTGTGAGTTCAGCGTTTTGCTCACAGAGCCGCTATAAATTTTTTCGATAGATGACGTTCAGATTGAACTTCGCGCCCACGTGATCCTGCCTGGCCGCCTTGCGATACCACTCCGCCGCCTGGCTGTCGTCCTGAGGCACGCCTCTGCCGTTCTCGTACATCCAGCCCAGGTTGAACTGCGCCGCGGGATACCCATCTTCGGCGGCAAGCCGGTACCACCTCACCGCTTCTGTGTCGTCCTGAGGGACACCCCAGCCGTTTTCGTACAGCCAGCCCATCATGAACTGCGCTCCCCTGTGGTTTTGCTCCGCGGCACGACGATACCACTCCGCGGCGCGCCTGTCATCCCGGGGAACTCTTCTTCCCCTTCGATACATGACGCCCAGAAGACACTGCGCCTGGACATGGCCTCCCTCGGCCGCCTTGTGGTACCAGTTCACGGCTTCCTCATCGTCCTGAGGAACGCCCCGCCCCTTACGGTACAGCAGACCCAGAATGAACTGCGCTTCTCCATGCCCCTGCTCGGCTGCCCGACGATACCATTCCGCGGCCAGCTCCTCATTTTGAGAGACGACCTCACCCTTCTGATAGAATCGGCCCAAAAGGAACTGTGCGACGGCATATCCCTCTTCCGCCGCCTGACGACATTTTTCAAATGCCTGTTCATCATTCTGTGAAACTTCTCCGCCGTCCCAGGATAATGAATCAGTCATCAATCAACACTTCTTCCTCTCAGGTATTATGACGCTTCGAAACACCGGCGCGGCTCACTGCCTGTTCCAAATCAAAACCCCATGATAAAACAACTTTACAGCGGGCTGCCGACATTTCTCATACTTCTGCAGCCCTGCATTCCGGTTCCGAAGTCAGAATTATTGCTGAGCTTCTCCTCCGTCCAACCCCAGGAGATCGGAAACGTCGAAAGCCTCTTCTTCCGCTGAAGAACGTATTTCGGCTACCTCCTGCCCCAGCTTGTGCTTGGCCTCTAAAATCGCTTTGGCCTGCTCCAGCCGCCGGTGGGCAAATTCTCCAAGGCCTCTGTCGTAGAGCTCCAGCGCCGCGTTGACAATGAAAGATCCCAAAAAAGCGTCCAACTTGCGCGCGTTATCTTCATCCGCGTCGCCAAAGTGCTTCTGGGTCATACGCAATATATCCCAGGAAAGTTTTTCCTGACTGATGGAGCTCAATTCGTCAAGAACCTTGTCGAAATCCGTCTTCTGCGACGTGGTGTCGACGTAACGCTGTTTGGACATAACATCATATTTGGGAACGAATTTTTCCTCTGCCGGAACTTCTTCCTTTTTCGTTTTCTTTCGGCCCGCTATGATTTTCGCCCCCCTAACAGGAAATTCTGCATTGATTTACGTATTGTACAGCTTTTCTCTATTTCTCGCTTTAAATTATCGCTTATTGGCAGATTCCTCCAGCGCCATGTTCATGATTCGAGACAGGCGATTCGCGAAGTCTCCCGGGTCGGAGAGCGTTCCTCCATCCAAAAGCAGGGCCTGATCATAGAGGACTGAAACAAAATCCTCCGTCCTGGCATCCCCCGCCTCCGCCAGAGCGATCAGGCTTTTCACGACGGGATGAGACGGATTGAGTTCGAAAATTCGCTTCACAACCGGGACTTCCTGCCCCATTGCGCGCATCATGTGTTCCATTTGCAGAGACAGCGCGTTTCTGTCCCCCACAAGACAGGCCGGAGAGGACGTCATGCGAGTTGAAAGTCGAACGTCGCTCAATGTTTCGGGAAAAACAGCCATAATCTTATTTTTCAGCGGCTCGAAGGCCTTTTGCAGCCCCTCCAGTTTCTTTTCAGCTTCTTTGCGCTCCTCTTCGGCAGCGGCATGAACTTCGGCGGACCCCACGTCGAGAAATTTCTTCTCCTCGTATTCGGAGTTCTGGTTCATAATAATCTCATCCACAGGATCCGTCAGCAGCAGAACTTCATATCCCTTCTCCGCAAAAGCCTCCAGTTTCGGTGAATTTTTGAGAGCGGAGGCGTCACGGCCCACAAGGTAATAGATGCCCCCCTGACCGGGTTTCATTCGACTCAGATACTCGTTCAGCGTCGTCCAGCCGCCGCCGGAACCGGCTTCGTCGGAGCCGGAGCCCTGGAGACCGGTGGAGCGGAACAGGGAAATTTCCAATATTGTTCGGGCGTTTTCCCTGTCCTGTATGACGCCTTCCTTCAAAAGTCGTCCGAAAGCGGCCCAGAATTTTTCATATTTTTCCCGGTCGTTCTCCAGCATTTTTCGGAGGCTGGCAAAGATCTTACGCAGCACACTGCGGCGTATTACGCGAACACGGGGGTCTTCCTGCAAAATTTCACGGGAGATGTTGAGGGGCAGGTCTTCGGAATCCACCACTCCCCGAACAAATCTCAGATACTCCGGAATCAGGTCTTTACAGTCGTTCATGATAAAAACCCGTCCGATGTAGAGGCTCACTCCTCCGGCCCGTTCGTTCATGAAGAGCTCGAAAGGCGCCCGGGACGGAACAAAGAGCAACCCCCTGAAGCTGACAGATCCTTCGGCATTGAGAACAATCCGCGTCAAAGGCTCCTGCCAGTCGTGGGTGAGGTGACGGTAGAACTCGCTGTATTCCGTCTCCGACACCTCTCCCTCAGGTCTGCTCCAGATCGCCTTACGGGAGTTGATCACCTCGTCCTCGACGGTCTCAACATTGTCCTTCCATTTGGAACAGTTCATTATAATGGGATAACCGATAAAGTCGGAGTACTTTCTGACGATCTCGCGAAGGGTCCACTCGTCGACGTAGTCCTGCTCATCCTCTCCCGGCTCGCGAAGATAGAGCTTCACCCAGGTTCCGCACTCCGGCAGCTCCGCCTCTTCAAGAGTGTAGGACCCGTCTCCCGCGGACTCGAAACGCCAGGTTTCCGTCGTCCCCAGCCGTCTTGACGTCAGTTCCACCCGATCCGCCACCATAAAAACGGAATAAAAACCGACCCCAAACTGCCCGATAAGCCTCTCCTGCATGGAAGGAGAGTCGCTCTTCCCGTCTCCCTTTCCGGCCGCGGAAAGAAATTCTCTCGTGCCGGATCTGGCGATAGTTCCGATATACTCGACAATTTCCTCCCGAGTCATGCCGATGCCATTGTCCCGAACCGTAAGCGTACGTTTTTCCTTATCCCTCACGACACGAATTTCAGGTTCGTATTCTCCGTATTCCTCGCTGTTGGAAAGTACCTCGATGCGTCTTTTATCCAGAGCATCCGATGCGTTCGAGATCAGTTCTCTCAAAAAAATTTCTCTGTTGGAGTAAACCGAATGAATCATCATTTTCAGAAGCTCTGCGGCTTCTGACTGAAAAAAATGCTTTTCCTGCGACACGCGTCATACCCTCCCGCAAAATACATGTATAACTTTAATCAATCATAATACTCATTCTCTACACTCATACTTTGCTTCCTGCAGAAAATTATATCCTCTGGCCCGCCGGACGCAATATAGAAGGAATAAAATTTTACAAATTTTAAAGATTATCAGCCTTTTTTCAGATGTCTCAGGTAGTTTTCTTCGAGCTGGCTTCGCACGGTACAGACCTTTTCGATCAGACGCTTGTTCCCCGCCGTGTAATACCTGAGGGCTCCCCGGAGATCTTCCTTCGCCGTCTGATAGTACGTGGCGAAAATTTCCGTCCCCACCAAAACGTTGTATTTGGGATCGAACATGTCATGAGGTCCATCAATATGTGGGTACTTCTCCTGAATTTTTTTCCTGTGGACGCGCCATCGCACCTGCATCAGGCCATAGTCGCCTCCTCTGGAAAGAGCGTCGTGTTTCACCGTAGATTCGTTGACGATCATCGCCGCGATGACGAAAGGATCCTGGTTAAACTGCTCACAGGCCTGAAGGATATATTGGACATAATCCTCGGCTTTTTTTTCGCTCAGTTTTCTGTTGTATTTTCGAAACAGTTCTACGATGGTTTTTTTCCTTGCTTCACGACGTCTGGCCGCATCCGCGGCAATCATTCGAGTGTCGGGAGACGGCACGGGAGGCATGTTAACAACCGCCAGCGGCCTCGGCAAAGGGGGGAAATTATACGCTTCCGGTTCCGCCCAGGCGGTGGAAATCCCCAGAGACAACCACAACAGCGCTCCCATGACACCTCTTACAATGCGCATTTCAGACTTAAAAAATTTCTCCATTTCTCACTACCTCCACCGCTTGAGACACATCCGTTAAAATTTTTGCAGACAACATTGTTTAAGCGGCCCGCAGGGAGTCGCCTCATTTGTCTTTGTACTCTTTTTACAGCCTTTCTGTCGTTAAAAAGGTTTTTCTAAAACCTCATATAATCCCGGCGATACTTCGAGCACTTTTCGATGTATTCAATATAACACATCACCTAAAACCCAGCCCCGATGAAAAATGAAGGTAAAAATCAGTAAAAACCCTTCATAATTTCTTTCCAGCTTCTCTTCCTTATCTTTCTTTCTTCTGTCTCTTCTGACCATTTTTCATCGATTTTTGTTTTTTGCTTCCCCTGCCCGACCTGTTCGTTTTTCGTTCGTTCCGCCCAAAACATTTTCGTCTGACACATTTCTGCCCCTGCCATAGCGAATCACGGCATCTTTCCAGGCGCCCTCCTCGTCGGGAGCGTAATCTCCCGCAACCTTTCTGAGGTTGACGAGAGCCACATACATATCCCGCACCGCGCTCAGATAGTCCGTTCGGATTCGCTGATTTTCCGTCTGGGCATTGATCAGATCCAACTGCGCTCCCATGCCCTCACCGTACATCAGCTTAGTGATCCGTACTTCTTCGTCGGACCGCTCCACCTGACGTTTTTTCGCCTTTTCGAGGGCCATCGCCCTGTTCCAGTCGTTGCCGGCGATCGCAAAATCCATTTTCGCGGAGTTTTCCACGGAACGCAGCCACTCCTCCGCGGCCTGTACCAGCCTGTCCGCGTTCAGGACCTCATATCGGGTCTGCCCGCCGTCCAAAATCGGGAAGTTCAGGCTCAGGGTCGCCGACATTTCTCCCTTTTGAGGGGAGGAGGAATTCCAGGGGTCTGAAAAGGGCATCCAGGTTATTGCCGCGTTCAGGGTCGGAGACAGGCCTTTCGCCTTCAGCTGCCTGACGACCCTGCTCCTGTCGAGAGCGAGACGGGCGGCGCGAACTTCCGGACTGGAGGAAAGCATCTTCTCCGGTGTGGCGGTGACACTAAAGGCCGGAAGGAGAAGAGGCTCCTCCGGGGGGACGACCTCCGTGCCTCCCGTCAATGCCGCCAGCCGCGCCAACAGGTTGCTGTACTGCGCACTGGCGTCGGAGACGAGGCTTTCGGCCTCCACGACCTGCGCCTCCGAGCGGATGAGGTCCAGACGGGGAACGAGCTGCTGTTTATATTTTTCTTCGGTGACCCGGTTATTTTCCCGGCGCTGACGCAGAACATCCTCCTGAAGCGCGATGTTTTCTCTCGCCAGCACCGCCGACCACCAGCATTCCTCCGCCGCAGCCATAAGATCGTTGACGTCCTCGTCGAAGCCGGCCCTCTGGATCTCGTAAAAAAGAATCTGCTGCCGTTCATCCAGCGACCAGGCGCCGCTGAGGTCGATGCGGTGCGTCAGCCTGAAAGCCGCGTTTCCGGCGGCGACGTTCTTTTCCCGGAGGTCCGACTGGGCGTTCCTGCTCCCCGTCAGGTAAGAACCCGACACCATCCCCTCCAAAGAGGGCCTCTGGTAAGAGACAGACGCCAGTACACCGTAATACCCCGCCTCCAGGGATCGAGCCCCGGACCGCAGCGCGGGATTCCGATCCCTCACCATTTCCAGATACCGACCGAGACTGACGCTCTCCGCCGCCGCAGCTTCATACCCCCAAAACAGCAGAGTCACCGCGAAGGAGACAAAAAATTTTATCATACCCGCCCTGCCCCGCTTCTCCACTTCGATTCCTTCATTTTGATCTCTTCATTCCGGACTCCTCGAATTGGACGACCGATCTTTTTCATTATAACGGACACCCTGTCTTTATACGAAAATCGATAAATTTTACCAAAACATATTCAGTATCTTGACATATTGCCTTCACAATCGTATAGTATCTACATGCCGCCCTTGTGGTCGGTAATTTTGTTTGGTTTAGGAGGCTTTTTTTAATGGCTCAGGGTACCGTGAAGTGGTTCAACGAGAGCAAGGGTTATGGTTTCATCACTGCTGATGAGGGTAAGGATGTGTTTGTGCATTACAGTGCGATAATGGGTGAAGGTTTCAAGACCCTTGCAGAGGGACAGAAGGTATCGTTTGAAATTGTGAACGGCGAAAAGGGACCGCAGGCAGCCAACGTTTCCAAGGTGTAACATTTCTCCAATCGAATTCAGCCGAAATTGATGTCAGGGCCCCTGGGCCGAGGGGCCCTGTTTTTTATCCTTATATTCCTATTTTATATTTGCTGAACGTGAAGCGGAAACTTTCACCCGAAAACTTTCACCTTCTGCGCCGTTCTCCTCCACTGAGCTGTGTTTTTACTTTTTCATTTTTTCAGAGTCAGTTCTCTGCCGTCTCCCGCGGTGAGCACAAGAGTGTCGCCCCAGGAGGCGAAACGGCTCGCTGCGGACAGAAGTTCGAGAAACACTCTTTCCTGTTCCATGAGCGCAGGTTTACCCGCCATTCTCGTGGAGACGCCCTTCGAGATCACAACTCTGTCTCTCAGCACCATCCAGGAAGCGTTGTAGTTGTTGATGGAGGCCTTCCCGTTCAGCGTTCCATCCGCGTGAAAGACGGCGGTTATGACCGAGCCTTCCACCAGGTCGGCCCCGTCCAGGCTCGTGACCTTCCACTCCGCCTCCAGAGGGATTCCCCTGTCTTCAGTCCAGATCTCTCCAAAGGGGAAGAAATGGTCGTATCCTTTATATCTTTTGCCCTCCACCGTGAGCATCGCCGAATCGCCCTTACCCCAGAAAACGGTAGTCGGATCGTTTTCCGCCTCGTATTTCTCTCCCGAAGCGGCTTCAACTCTCCTCATAACGTAAATTTTACCGTCCACCGTGAGAAAAAGCTCATCTTCCTCCAGTCCTTCCTGCACCAGAACGTAACGAGAATACTCTCGCCCTCCGACCGTCAGAGTCGCCTCGTTTCCATGGCTCCAAAACAGGGTGGAAGGATCTCCCTTCGCCTCGTATTTCACCCCTGAAGCGGCCGGGGTGGGCAACATAACGAAGGCGACTCCTTCGACGGTGACGGAAACTTCATCTTTCGACTTCGCGAAGGCCCCTCCCGTCGCAAACATCAGCAGGCCCAAAAACAGCGCCGTAAACTTGCCGATTCTCAAGGTATTTTTTGCCATTGCCTGATACTCCTTCCTGAAAATGAATATAAAAATATAAAATAGAGAGCCCTTCTGCGCTCAGAAGTCGCTCTCCATGTATTCTACACTCATCACCTCTGAAAAATACAGAGGATTTTTTGAAAAAACAAAAACATCAGCGGGAATTACTCATGCAATTTCCACCAATTTTCCGTGAGGTCTTTTCTTTTCGGCACAAAGTTCCGTTAAAACTCTTCAAAACCCGATATGTTAAGCATTTGCCAGTTACGGGCATTGATCTCTTCGACAATTTCCTTCAGAATGCGATCCACTTCCGCGTAAGGCACCTGACAGGTTCCCACTCTGCGGTGACCGCCGCCGCCATATTTCAGCATCAGCTTGCCCACGTCCACCGTAGCGGTACGGTTCAGGATGCTGTATCCCACGGCAAAAACGCAGAACTGTTTTTCCCGCCCGTCGAACACTCGCACCGACACGTTCTGGTCGGGGAAGAGAGCGTAAATGACGTGACGATTTCCCACGTAGGTTTCCTCCACCTCCCGGAGATCGGTAATGACCGCCGCTCCATCGGTCCAGGAGTGGTCCCGCATCATTTTTTCGAAGGGTTCCCGATGCTCGTTGTACAGGCGCACCCGCTCCTGCAGGTCATCCAACTGCATAATCTCTTCGATATTCATCGTTCGAAGGTGATCGATCAGGCAGTCCATAAGCTGATAGTTGGAAATGCGGAAGTCCCGGTATCGACCAAACCCCGTGCGCGGGTCCATAATAAAGGAAAGCAAAACCATTCCCTGGGGATCCAGCACTTCCTCGCGAGTGAAGTGAGCGGAATCACACTTGTCCGCATCCATGACCATCTGCCTGAAGCGAGCCAGTCGTCCCTTCGCTCCGCCATAATACTCATAAATCACCCGGGCGCAGCTCGGCGCGGGCCAGGAAGCGCCAACGTACTTATATTGGTACATCAGTTTTCTGGCGTCCTCGCTGGTGTGGTGGTCAAACCACATTCCACATCCCGGAGCGTAAGGAATATTGACCAGAATATCCTCCCCCGTGACGGCAATTACTCCATCCTGAATATCTTTGGGATGAACAAATTTCTTTTCTTCGAAAAGCTCCAGTTCCTTGAGCAAAACAGCACACATCAATCCGTCAAAATCTGACCGGGTCAGAAGTCGCATCCCTCTGTCACCTCCGAAAAAATGGACCCCTCGCACAAATTGGCTACGATAGTTTTATTGTAACGCATAATCGATTTTACGCAAAGAGCGATACTCTTCAAAAACGTGCTTTATAGCAAAAAGAAATCGCACATCTAAAACAGCAGGAAAAGAAAAAAAGATCATAGGCCGTTCCAGGACCTTCATCCACGGGGTTTTTCATTATTTATGCTCCTCTGCAATCGAAAATATGAACGTCCGCAAAATCGAAGGAAGTATATCAAAGGAATAACTCAGCTTCACCCTCTCCGTGAGCTTGTGGGCATCCCTTCCCACCGGCCCCAGAACCACCGGCGCAATGTCGATTTTCCGCAGGTCGGAAAGAGGAAGGCTGTAGCATCGCCCCCAGAGGGGAAGATTTGTCGCCAGGGGCTCCAGGTCGGAGGCCTGCCCCTCAAACCCCGTATAGCTCAAATCGGTGATGCCCTGCATGATTTCCATTTCCTTCAGGCCGAAGCCCCGCTTCTCCAGTTCGTTCCGGACGAGGGACGCCGCCTTCCGCACCGCCCGTTTGTGGAGGCTGTCGCTCCGATTGCTGCGGGGAGGATAAAAAGGCGGAAGAAAACCCGCGACCACCAGGGGGCCCTTCTCCCCCGTGACGTCCAGGGCCCGGGACAGAAAATCGATGTTGCGCTCCCGAGCGTCCGCGGTCGTCTCCGAAACGGCCAGCTCCTCGAAGAGCCTCTGTTTCGAACCCAGATTTTTGGCGGCCTGATTCAAAACGTCCTCCACGGTCAGCACCCTGGGCGTCCAGTCCTCCCGTCCAACGTGAGAGAGAGCGGCGCGCAGGGCCAGGGTCGCTTTCGTCTTCATAAACTCCAGTATCGCCGCCGGCGTTTTTTCAACGGTCAGACAGTTGTAATAAAGAACGGTGCGCTCGGGGAGAGTCACCGCGTAGCGAGTCCTCGTGTCCCGCATGCGCAGGCAGCTCCAGGGCTGAAAGGTCTGAGTTCCGCGGCATTCCACCGTGTCTTTGCCGCCATCCAGAGAAATATTGAGAAAAGAGGCGATGAGGGTGGAGTTCAGGCCCTCGTAGTAGGCCCCCACGTGGGTCTCCCGTCCCACGCAGAGAAAGAAAGGCATGAATTTGCCTATGGTCCCATAAAAGATCGCCGGCCCGGAGGACTCGAAAACGGGCTCGATATTCACGCAGGCCAGAAAATCGAGTTTTTCTTCCTCCTGAAGCCTGGCCAGCACCGAAATCGCCCCACGCATTCCCACGGAGTCGCCTTCCTCGTCGGGAACAAGCAGCCCCAGCAGGTTGAAATCCCGCTCTTCCCGCCGGTCTCCATGCTCTTTCAGAAGGGTCATTATCAAAGCCACTCCCGTTTTCATGTCGGAGACGCCCCGACCGAAAAGCCAGTCGCCGGACTCCAGGTCGTCCCTTGCCTCTTTGGAAAGCTCCAGCTCCCCAATCCGCTCCGTGTACGCCTTCGGGTCAAAGGCCCAGGGGCGCAGAGGCCCGCACACGTCCACATCCACCACGTCGAAATGCCCCAGCAGGATCACCGTTTTCTTCGTGGGGATTCCGGCCCGCACCAAACCACAGACGGATCTGCGTCCAAGAGGATCCTCCGCTTTGTCCATGGGACCGCCAAAAAAGAGATCCGACGGATTTCGCCCGAAGTAATCCTGTTTTGAAAGCCGGTCGTAAATAAAATCCGCGCACCGGTTCTCTCCGCCTTCCGAGCCCGTAACGCTGGGAATGGCCACGAGTTCCAGCATCAGATCGTAAATTCGTCGCCCCTCTTCGCTCATTCCGGCCAGAGTTTGCTCCGGGGGAAACGCCGTTTTCGACAACATCCTTCTCCAAACCTCCCTGTGTGAAGCGACCCCATCGTCTCCGGACTGCAACCTGCCTCCAGACACGTCGCCCAAGCGCATTCGAAAAACAACGCGCATACTTTACCACAGAGAAATTGGATTTTCTTTTCGAAATATCGTAAAATCGTCCTAAATGGTCTCCTAAAATTCGGTATTTTTTTTGGACAAATCAAAACTGGGGAGGAATAACCCGTGCAAGGCTTATCCCTGATTACCCGAAAGGAAGGTATCACAGTGAAACGCGCAAAAAAGACAGAAAAAATGATAAAGAACCTGTTTTTGAAATTCTTCTCAAAGACGTCCCTGCTTCTGGCCGCGGCTTTGTTGATTGCGGCTCCCGTTTCCACCGAGGGGGCTGAGGCTCTTCGCATCGAACAGCAGGAAGAGGCCTACATCGGCTGCGAGGTGGTTCTTTCCCTGAAGGGGGACGCTTTGGGACAGGAGGGCGTCGTTTACGACTGGTCCTTCGAGGGAAACGCCAAACCGATCTCTCTTCGTAAAGGAGGGCTTGAGTGCCGTTTCACACCGGTGGACACCGAGCCGGTGATCGCGGCCGTTTCCGCCTCCGGACCCGATGGCGATTCGCTGGGGACGGCAAACATCTCCGTAAAAGCCAAAGAGTTCAACGTGGAGGTGGTCATGATCAAACCCGATCCCTTCCTGCTGTGGGACGTGAACAAAAAGCAGGACGTCCCCGCCGAAGGGCTGATCGCCGGAGAACCCATCCGTTTCACCGTGGCCCTGACCCCCACATTCAAGGATGGAATCCAATGCCGCTGGAACACCGATGCCTCCACGGCCATTCGGGAAGGCGGAGAGAAAAACGAGGTCACGGTGGTGCGGAACGAAATCGGCGATGCGGTGCTTTCCGTCGTGGTTTCCACGGCTTCGGGAACGGTGCTGGGACATGGTGAAAAAAGCGTGAACGTTCCCATAGCCCGATCGAGAGTGGACGATTCCATTCGACGCAGAAAAGCCTGGGGGCAGTGGACCGAGGCACTGGACATGTGGGACGCGAAAAACTTCGATAACGCCATCGTCCGGGCCAGAGAAGCGGCGGAGAACGACCCCGAGACCCTGGAAATTTCCGACGGTCTCAGGAGCATGACCGCCAACTTCAACCGGGTGGAACGTTCCCGGAAACTCAGCGCCGACGCCGCCTCCCTGCAAAATGAACACAAGCCGGTGGAGGCCCTCAAGGTTATGCGCCGGGCCTACGCCGCCTGGCCCCTGGAAGACATCGAGAGCAACATCCGGGCGCTGGAGGTGGAAATCGACGAGGCGCGCATCCGGCGTCAGAAAGCGGAGTGGCTGAAGGACACGGCCGCCGCTTACGACCAGGAAAACCTCTTTGAAGATGCCCTGAAATATTACAGGGAAACGATGGCCCTCGTTCCCGACGATGGCGTGGCGCAAAGGGCCGACCGCATCGAAAAGCGCCTGGCCTCCATCGCCCAGGCGAACTCCCTTGCCTCGGAGGGAGAAAAACTGGAAGCGGAGGGCAGGCTCACGGAAGCTCTGGAGAAATACAGAGACAGCCTGAAACTGGAAGCGGTATCCAGTGTGGAGAGTCACGCCCAGGATCTGGAAGAGGCCATCAAGGAACGTCGGACCCGAGCCGCCGCGTTACGCCGAGAGGCCGCCGACCTTCAGAAGAAAAATCAGAACGCGCAGGCCCTGGTTCGTTTCAAGGAAAGCCAGGCTCTGTGGCCGGACGACGCTCTGGCCAAACAGATCGCCGCTCTGGAAAAGACCGTGAAATCGTCCTCGACGCAGGTCGTCCGCGCTCCGGAGGATTTCGGAATAGGGACTCAGGCGGATGCCATGCGCCTTTTGCAGGAAGGCCACGCTCTGTACAAGCAGGGCAAATACAGGGAGGCTTTGGACTCCTACCGCAAGAGTTACGCCATATCCAGGGATCCCCGGCTCTCGGACTGGATCAGTCGGGTGGAAACATCCCTCCGGGAGTACGAATCCGTCCTGAAAGCCAACGTCCTTATAAAAGAGGCAAACAGCCTTTATAATGAGGGCAGATACGCCGAAGCTCTGGCGAAATACAGGGAAAGCCTCTCCGTTCACGCCAATGCCGAGGTCGAAAACTTCACGCGGCATATCGAAAGCACGCTCGGGAGCGCCGACATCGTC
Source organism: Synergistaceae bacterium (assembly GCA_031272035.1). Lineage (NCBI taxonomy): Bacteria > Thermotogati > Synergistota > Synergistia > Synergistales > Synergistaceae > Synergistaceae bacterium. The sequence goes on along the minus strand of JAISUO010000034.1, from coordinate 53,424 downwards.
CCGACGGCCGCGGCGGGACCGGCAACGGCCGCGTCGAATCCCAGGTAGCGTTTTTTTGTTACTGCCAGGTTTTTCTTTATTGTACCTGGAAACAGAAAATCTGAAAAAAGAGGCCTGAAGAGAGCAAAACAATAAAGACTACGGCTTTTTATATCCGTATATTATGGTATTCTCCTGCTTAAAGGGGGAATTGTGCATGATAACCGTCGGGTTTTGCAATCTGAAGGGCGGCGTTGGAAAAACGACGGCGTGTCAGAATATGGCTGTTGCTCTTGCACGCCTTCACAAACGAGTGGCGGTTATGGATATGGATCCCCAGGCCAACCTCAGCACCAGCTTCGGCATTGAAGTGACCCCGGAGCAGCTTCATATCGTCGATTTTCTGACGGGCTCCGCCAGATGGGACGAAGTCGTCCTGCGCCGGGAGGAAGTAGACATTGTTCCAGGGACTCTGGATCTGGTCATGGTGGAACTTCACCCGGAGGGACAGATCGGAAGGGACACCCTTCTGAAGGAAGCCGTCGAAAACATCGATCCGGACCGCTACGATTTCCTTTTTTTCGACAGTCCCCCTCAGCTGGGGATTTTCACGCGCAACGTTCTGGCGGCAGCGAAGCATCTCGTCATCCCCATGGACGGAGGATTTTACAGCCTGGCGGGGTTAAAGCTCCTGAACGAGGCCATTCCTCTTTTCAGAGAACGCCTGAACCCCGACCTCTCTCTGCTGGGAGTGCTGTTTACCCGACACAGCCCCAACGTATTCATCTATCGGGAGGTGGCCAAAGAGGTGCGCAGTTTCTTCGGTTCTCTGCTTTTCGAGGCCTACATTCGTCAAAATATCAGCCTGACGGAGGCCGGCAGTCTCGGAGTCTCCATCTTTTCCTACGACCTCTCGAGCAACGGCGCCCGGGATTACGAACGGGTCGCCCGTGAATTTCTCAGGAGGTGCAATATCCATGACTAGAAAGAGGAGACCCAGCCTCAAAGATTATCTGAAAACGGGAGAGGTGCATCTCGAACCGGAGACGCTTTCTTTCCCCACTGAAGGGACTCCGGCCGAACAGGCTCCGGAACAAACTTCAACTGAACGGACTGCAACTGAACAGGCTCCGACTGAACGGACTTCAGTTGAAAAAACCGATGCTGAATGGATGACTCCACCTGCGGCGATCGCCCTGTCGAAGCTGCTTTCCGCGACCGACCGGAGAATCTGGGAGCCCATCCTTGACGCGGGGACGAAAATCACCGTCCTTCCCCTCAACCTGGTCGCCCTGAGAGAGGAATTCCGCACCATGGACAGGGACCGCTTTACGTTTTTCATTCTGGAGCGCGAGGGAGCCAACCTCCGCCCCGTACGGACCAGCGTTCAAATTCGAGACCCTTTGACTCTGCTGCTCAGGTGGGATGAAAGTGGAGAATTGACCCTTTTCACCGCAGATCCTTCCATTTTAAACCCCGCCTGACAACTCCACCAGGCCAAAGTGTTCCCCTGTACTCCTTCGGACTGCGCTTTCGGCAGAAACAATTGTGATACTTTTGAAAAAACCGAAGGGAATATTGAAAGGAAACTCGAGAAAATGAAAAAAATTTCTTTTGTATTTTTACCTCTTCTTTCTTCATTATCGCGCCTTTTTTTACAGTTGACCCTCTTTCTTCTTCTCTGCACGGGTTTCCTTCCCGCGGGAGCTCTTCTGCCCGGGGCGGAAGGGGCGGAAGAAATCAAATCCTCAAAAGGAGGATTTGTGCTCAAAGTCGTTCCCGAGCGTCCTTTTCGGGGAGAGACCGTAACGATTACCGCCGCCATTCCGGACTTCAACCCCGCCCGACAGGGGGTTTACTGGGACTGGCGGGGGGAGGCGGAGGGAATTCGCAGTCTCTCCGAAAGAGAAGTGTGCTGGGAAGCCCGAGAGGGTTCCACGACGATTTCCGCGACCCTGTGGAATCGGGTGGGGGGAGAGACCGTCGACAACGCCTCCGTGACCGTCATACCCCAAAGATACACCGTCACCCTTCGTACTGTCCCGTCCTCCGGAGACGAAAAAATCAAAATCTGGGACGACGAATCGAAAAGACTGAAGGAGCTCCAGGGACTCGCCACGGAAAGCCCCATCTCTCTGGAAGCCGTCCTCAGCCCTTCCCGGGATACGAAGAATCTCCGTTGGGTCTGGAGCCCCGGCGAGGGCGTCACTCTCACTTCCCAAAAGGATAACCGCGTTTCCGTTTATCGAGAAACAACGGGAGTCGGCGTTCTTTCCGTCCGTATCCTCGACGAAAAGGGCATCGAACTGGGAGATGCCCGAACCAGCTTCGATGTTCAATTCTCCGCCGAAGACCTGAAGCGCAGCCTCAGGCTGCAGAAGGGCTGGGAGCAGTGGCAGAAGGCCCTGGCTCTGGCGCAGAAAAGAGACGAGGCGGAAAACGCCCTGCGCCTTGCCCGTCTGGCCTCGGAAGAACTGATCCTGGCGGGAATGGACGAAAGCGCTCTGCGTAAGGATCTGGACAGACTCAGTCAGGCAAGGGACAATTACCTCAACGCACTGGCTCTCGGCTCCAGCGCGGCGGCTCTGTGGCGCGACGGCAGACCGGAGGACGCCCTTATGCAGTATCGTCAGGCCCAGGCCCTCTATCCCGACTCCCGGACGGCGCAAAGCATTGAAGATCTGGAAGGAATTCTGAACCGGACGAAGAAGGCCCGGGAAAGCGCCGCGGCACTGGCGAAGGAGGCCGATGCCCTGGCGGAAAAAGATGAGTTCGAAAGCGCCCTGAAGAAATACGAAGAAAGCCTGCTTCTCTTCTCCGACCCCCTCGTACATGCCGCCCGGATGGACGTGGAGGGGCGTTTCAGGGCTCGCCGGAGAAAAATGGAAGAAGCGAAAACCGTGCGGGACATCGCGCTGATCCTGGAATCTCAGGGAGATCTGGAAAACGCGCTCTCCAAAATGACCGAATCCCGTGAAATTTACTCCCTTCCGGAAACCGGCGACGACCTGGAACGGATTCGTTCCGCCCTGCAGCTTCAGCAAAGCCGCAGAAACGAGGCGGAACGCCTGACCGCTGAGGCCGCGGAACTGGAGGCTCGCGGGCTGGAAAATCAGGGAAACGTGCAGCTTCTGGAGCAGGCTCTGGAGAAATACTCCCAGGCGGCCGGACTTTGGTCCAACGCCGTCTCCCAGCGGTCGAGGGAACGGGTGAAAACTCACATTGCCGCCATTCAGGCTCAGATCTCCCAGGTCGCGGCGCTGGTGAAGGAAGCGGAGCGTCTGGAGGTTGAAGGTCGTCTGGAAGAGGCCATGAACCGCTACCATCGCGCTCAAAACGTACGTCGGGAATCCGACACTCAGACCCGTATGACGCAGCTGGCCCGGCGCATCGAAACGCGAAACAAACATCGAACGGAAGCGAAAATTCTCGCGGAACAGGCCAGAGAAGCCGAAAAACAGGGCCGACTGGACGAAGCCCTGGCCCTTGCCCGCAGAAGCGAGTCGATTTTCCCTGGGAAGGAAAATTTCTCACTCATACAGCGCCTTGAACAGACCATCAAAACGAGAAATGAAAAAATCGGTCGGGCCGCGGGACTGGCCGGTGAGGCCCGCAAAGCCGAAGCCGAGGGGAATCTGGAAAAAGCCCTCGATCTTTTCATCGAAAGCGAGAGCGTCTGGATTGACGACAACGTTCTCCGTTCGATTCAGGTGTTGCGCGGACGCGTCAGCGAAGATGCCATCACTCTGGCCCGGGCCGGAGAACTTTACAGGGAGGCCGTCATTCTGGAAAGGGAGTCGCGCCTTGAACTGGCCGAGGAAAAACTGACCGCTTCTCTGGCTCTGGCCTCCAGCGATGAATCCGCCCAGCTTCTGAGCAAAGTCCAAAAGAGCAGAATCGAAGCGGCCTGGCTCGCCGCTCTGCAGGCAAATCCTCCAGTCCTGAGGGCCGTGCCGTCCCTGCCCCGACGAGGACAGCGCACCCTTATTCGCGTCGACAACGGAAACATCGAAGACGCGGAGTTCCGCTGGAAGGTTCAGGGGAACATCCGGGACGGAAATCCCGGCTCCGAGGGAAAGACCTATTCCTTTTATCCGGCGAACGATCTGCCGGTGACGGTTGAACTTTCCGTCCTGCGAAAGGGAACGGATACGGTCTCTCTGCAGCGAACCCTTTCTCTCACCGCAGAGGACTGGAGCGTCAGCCTCACCGCAAACGAGGGCAGAAAAAACGCTCTCCTGTGGAACGCAAACCAGAAACGTCTGGAGGAAGTTCACGAATTTGTCACGGAAACTCCCATCGAAGTTCAGGCCAGTCTCTCGCCTCTGCCGGACGGAGCGGTCTCCTGGCTCTGGACGGTGGATTCGGACTCCTCCATTCTGGCCTCCGGCGACAACGCAGCCCTGGTCCGCCGAGTGCTTCCCGGCACCGCGAAACTGACGGCCGTTGCGAAGGATGCCCGGGGCATCGTTCTTGGAGAAGGGAAACTCAGCATACCGATCATCGTGAACAAAAGCGACGTCACCCGGGACGCCCGACGCGCGCTTGCCTGGGAGACCTGGCTGAAGGCCCTGGACCTGTGGAAAGAAGACCGGCACCTGAAAGCCCTGGAAACGGCGGTTCAGGCTTCCGTCCTCGACCCCGGCGACCCCGACGTGACCTTCGGCGTGAAACAAATGAAGGAAGACTTCGAAAAAATGGAACTTTCTGCTCGCCTTCTCTCGGAAAGCACCTGGCTGCTCTCCACCGGCGAATATGAAGAAGCCGAAAGCCGGGCGCAGGAGGCGGAAGCTCTGCGACCCGGGGCAATAACGACGGAAATGAAACTTGCCCTGAAGGAAGCGGAGGAAAAAGTCCGCGCCAGCGCAAATCTGGCGGCCCGACTGCGTGCGGAGGGAGGGGCGCTGCTGGAACAGGGACGTAAAATTGAAGCGCTGCTTCGTCTCCAGGACAGCCTTCTGCTCGAAAAAAACGACATGACCAGCAAAGACGTGGCGCGACTGAACCGCGAAATTCTTGAAGAAAAAACGACTCTGGCGAAGGCGGGGGACCTGCGGGCGAAGGCCGACGCTCTGATCGATAAAAAGCGATACTCTGACGCGCTGAAGCTCTATGAACAGAGCCGGAAACTCTTTCCCGATCCTCAGCTCACGGCTTATATGGCCCTTATCATGGAGCGGAGCGAGGAGGAAAAAGTGGTGAAGGAGCGCGCCGACGCCCTGCGCAGGGAGGGAGATTCCCTACTGAAGAACAAAAAAACCTCCGAGGCGCTGGAGAAATACAGAGAAAGCCTTCTCCTTCGAGGAGACGAAGAACTGGAAAAAATCCTTCAGCAGGAAACGAAACGTTTCGCTCAGTCCGAGGGAGCGAGACTGCGAAAGGACGCCGAGGCTCTGATCAAAAAGAAAAGACCTGCGGACGCGACGGAGAAGTATCGTGAAAGTCTGAAATACGATTACGACGAAAAGGCGGACATCTACGTGAGAAACGCGGATGCCACCGCGGCTCAGGCTCTGACCAAAGAAGGGGACAATCTTCTGAAGCAGAAAAGGCCCAAAGACGCCCTGGAACGCTACAGACGCGCCCTTCAGAAAACACCGGACGACGTGGATCTGTCCGAGAAAATAAAGAAACTTGAGGCGACTCTGTCTCCGCCGGTATCCGCCCTGCCGGCTTCCAACGTCGTAATTCCCTCCGAAAGCGCCAGCGACGACCTGTCCGAAGACGTCTACCCGAAGAAAGCCGAGGAAAAGACGTCGACAGAGGTTTCCTCCATCGACCTGGTTCAGGCCGATGCTCTTTTCCGCGACGGCAACACTCTCTACAGAGAGAAAAAATACGCGGAGGCGCTGGACAAGTACAGAGAAAGCTACAAACTCAGCCACAATCCGCAGGTCAGGGATTTCGCCGACCATCTGGAGGTCGCCCTGAAGAATATGGAAAAGGCCAACAAACTGGTGCACGAGGCCAACGATCTCTACAGAAACAGGAAATATGCGGACGCGCTGAACCGTTACACGGAAAGCCTCAAATATCATAAGAACCCGGAAGTGGAGGCGTTCATTCCAAAGCTGGAGGCGCAGATCAAAAAATAAACAAGTTTCAATCTCTAATCTTCAATTAATCTTCAATTTTTAATGCCCAGCGCCCGGTTGCGTCGGTTTTCTCGCGCGCGATCGGGCGTTGACTTATTTATTTTCAGGCCGAATCCGAAGACCGGACCGCGGCGAAAACGGAGGGAGAGACGAAAGGATAATTGGCGGCGGGAGCGGTCCAGATGCTGATGCAGGGACAGTCGCTGGTTCTGCAGAAGGAGTGGGCGCTTCCCGCAGGAATATAAATGGAATCCCCCTCCCCCACCGAATATTCTATCCCTTCAATGGTCAGAATCATGCTTCCCTGAATGATAAATCCACACTCGTCGGCCACGTGGGTTACAGCTTCATGGACCTGTTCGTCCAGAACGTGCATACACATGCTCACGATCGACCGTGACCCCTCGGTGAGGGCTTCATATTTCACCCTGCCGGGATCGTCGAAAAGAAGACGTCGATTTTCTTTTCTGACGCACTTGTTGTCGTTTTCCATATTGACAAACAGATCCGCCATCGTGATGTTCAGCGCCTGACAAATTTTATGCAGGTTCGCCACGGTGGGGCTCGTACGTCCCCGCTCGATCAAACTGAGGTAGCCCACAGAGAGGTCTGTAAATTCCGCTACCTGCTGAAGCGTCATTTTATGCGTTTTTCTCAGTCTTTTGATATGAGAACCTACAAATTCGCTCACAGGCCGCCTCCAAAATCAGTTACCCAAGTATTGGATTATTATACACTTCCTGCGAGGATTTCTTCATATGGGCCGAAATCCGAATCCGTCAATGACGCCTGACCTCCGCAGCGGCATTTTCCCTCGCAAGCCGCTCCGTGATCATTTTCGCGGTGGGGGTGTCGCACAGCCCTCCCCTGCAGGTGCACCTCAGGGCTTCCGGGAGCATTTTCCCCACTTTGAACATGGCATCGATCGTTTCATCCAGCGGAATGATTGGATTATACCCGCACATCACCATGTTCGCAGAGACGACGGCGTTGAACGCCGCGGCAACATTTCGACCGACGCAGGGAACTTCGGCGAGACCGCCCACAGGGTCGCAAATCAGTCCCAGCAAATTCTGCAAAGCCAGGGAAGCCGCCTGAAATCCGTTTTCCACCGACCCGCCCAGCAGCTGCACGACGCCTGCCGCCGCCATCGCGCCGGCGGCGCCATTTTCCGCCTGACACCCCGCCACCTCCGCGCCGAACGTCGCCGAATTCGCAATAAAAACTCCCACCAGCCCCGCGGCCAGCAGGGCTTTTTCGATCGCCTCGTCGGAACAGCCCATTTTGTCGCCAATCGCCACCACAGACGCCGGAATGACGCCGCAGGACCCCGCGGTGGGCGCGGCAACGATTTTATTTCGGGCGCAGTTGTTTTCCATTACGGAGACGGCCCAAATCATGCAGTCCTCCAGAAAGCCCATGTTCACTGTCCGGATTTTCGCGGCTTTCTCCAGCATTCCGGAAGCCTGATACCCCAAAAATCCTTGTGAGACCGTTCGAGCGGGGTCCACCGGCTTTCCGGACTCTCGCATGACCTGAAGAATCTCTCGAATTTTCCCAAAAATCTCGTCCGCCGACAGAAACGTAACCCCTTTTTCATAGGCAACGGCCAGTTCCCACATTTCTTTCTTTTCGCCTGATTGTTTCAGACGTTCCAGAGCCCCCGCGGCGTTCTCGAAAGGAGGGGCAGGTCTCTCTCTTTTGGGCGCCGGCAAAATGACCTCCGCCACCCGAACGAAATCTATCCCCGGCAGTTCTCTGAAATCGCGAAGCTCTTTTTCTTTGAGCTCTTTTTCATCATTTTCTTCATTAAATGAAGAGGAACGAATTTCAAAAAGAATTCGCTCTCCATTTTGTTTTTCCACGTATCGCGTTTTTCCGTCCAGTTTTTTCCGAATCTGATCGAAGGCCTCTTCTCCGCGGGCGGCAATATAGATTGTTCCTGTTTCGCCTTTAATGCTGACCGGAAAGCCATCCATTTCCACGATTTCGATCATTCCACCGCCGACGGAACGGGTCAGAACGCTCATTTCCACTCTGTCGCTTTCGCCGTCATAAACGTTGATCCGGGCTTCATTAGGGTGATGAGCGCCCAGGTCCGCCTGTTTGAACTCCACCCTGACTCCGGATTTTTCCGCGATCTCCAGGGCATTTTTCAAACGGAGGTCATCCGGAGAAAATCCCAGCAGTCCTCCCGTAAAACCGCGGTCCGATCCCTGTCCTCTGCAGGTGCCGGGATAAGAGCCGTTTTGATCGAAAATGACCTCCGCCCGCCGAATCTCCCGACCATGCAGAATCCGCGTCATCGCGCCGATTCTGGCACACCCGGCGGTATGAGAACTGGAAGGCCCCGTCATAACGGGGCCCAGAACATCGTTAAAAATGCTGAAATATTCCACCGAAACTCTCTCCGCTCAAACGCCCGCAATGGCGTCGATTTCAATATCGATGCCCGCGTACAGTTTCGCGCCGAAAACCGTGATTCTCGCGGGATAGCCCTTTTCAAAAAATGAGCTGTAAACCCGATTCATTTCGTCAAAATACTTTTCGTCGGAAAGGTGAATCGTGCATTTCAGAACCTTATCCATGCCGCTCCCGATTTCCTCCAAAATATTTTTGATCGTCTCCAGGGCGGTTCGCGTTTGCCCGGCCACATCCTGAACAATGATTTCCCCCGTCTCGAGATCCGCGGAAATTTGTCCGGAAACGAAAATCAAATTTCCGTATTTAACCACATGAGAATAGGGACCCACCGGTTTCGGAGCCTTACGGGTTTCGATGATTTCGCGTTCCATTCCTCACCTGTCCTCCTTATTTTTTCGTAACGATAACCTCTCCGGTGTCGCCGTCGATTTCGACGAAGTCTCCGGATTCGATGATTTCAAACAAATCCACGTCGTCAGGAAAGTCCGCAACCGTTGGAATCGACAGCACCGCCGTCGCCACTCCCGAACGCGAGTCGATTCTGGAAAACAGCCATCCCGCCGGCGTAAAACCCGCCACGGAGGCGGAGTGAAAATGCCCCGACCACCCTGTGGACCCCTTGCCGTAGGGAAGAACCAATATTTTCCCCGCAATGCATTTTCCTTTTTCGGGATTCGCTTCTTCGATAATAATTCCCGTTTTGTCGCTGACCCCCGACCAGCCCTGAATGCTGTCGGGACACACAATCGCCTCGCCGGCAGCTTTTCCCGGAAAAGCCGGTCTTCCCCTGATCAAAATTTTTCCCATCGTCAGGCCTCCCACGCGCCTCTGACCGCCGCTTCGATGCATTTTTGGGCGTCGCCGTAGAAAATCTTCACATTCAAATCCGTGTGCAGGTAGTGGGCCTGCTTGGCGCCGTCCGTCGCGAAACCCGTCTTCACCCTGTCGAACACCGTTCTGCCGCAAACCATGGGACAGGCGCTGTTCAGCAGATGTCCGCCCGCTCTTTCGATGATGTCGGCGTAACCGTTGACCTTCGCGAGCTGCTGAATGGCCATATCCGTCCAAATCTGGAGACTGACCCCCTCATGGACATGTCTGCCCTCAAGACATTTCGCGGCGTACCGGATTTCCTCCAGCGAATAATGGGGGCAGCCCAATACCACCATTTCAAGGGAACCTCCGCCTGGATCGCACACCAGAGCCAGCGACTCGTCGCAGTCCCGCTGCGTGATGACAAATTTTCCAAGAGGCTCGTGACCGGCCAGCGCCGCCTCCAGGGTGGGCGCCTCAACGGTACATCCCACGATATGACAGATCTCGGCTCCGCTGGTGGTCGCCAGAGAGGCGAAGCAGCGTTTCAGCTTATTCAGGTTGGGACGTTTGAAATTTCCGGTCAAAACGGGCCTTCCGTTGCCCGGCAGCAAACGCCCCAGCGTCAGGCCGATGATGTCCCAGTCCAAAATCGATTCGCTTTTGCATTGAATTTCAAAAATGTGGGTAGCGTAACGATTTTCGGCAATATGATTTCCCCATTTCGGAGTTCTGCCGCAGATGGCGGACCAGGCGGCCGCCTCCAGCCCGTCCGCGTTGCCGTAAGCGCCCAGCACGGAGTTGCTCATGAGAATGTTGCTGGATTCCGTCGAAACGAAGTGCTCTCCCCGAATGGGAATCCATCCGCTGAGGTAAGGCGTGCAGCTTCCCGCAATGCTCACCCCCGCCTCCTTCGTGAGCTCCAGATATCGCAGATTTTTTTCGAAAACCTCCCGGGACAGATTGAGGGGTTCGTAACAATAGTGGTCGCAGGGACCTACGCAGGTCTGGGAAAAGCACTCCTCCGCAAAGGGCTCCAGCCGATATTTCCGATCGCTGCACAGGATCATTTTCGAAAAAATTTCGTCGTAATCCTCTGATTCCACGGCCTCCAAATAGGGATGCGCGCCGAAATAAACCGTTGCCTTGGTCACTTCGCAAAGCTCTTCCGCCCCCAACACGTTGGCGTACTCCACGATTTTTTGCAGGGCTCTCTGTTTAAAGGGCCCCATTTTCCCGTTCAGCATGTCTTTCTCGTAATCCGTCAGTTTGAGCATCCTCAATTTCCTTCCTTCATTTCCTTCTTTACGCGAATCGACCCTGATCAGGCGTAACCGAAAAGCCTCGGCAAAAACAGCCCGAAGGCGGGAATGTACGTGGTCACCACAAGCGTCGGCAGCCACGCGAAGATAATCAGGGCCAGATTGGGACCCAGCATGTCCCGAACCTCCGCTCCGGAAATGCGTCCTCCCAGGTACAGCAGCGGCGCCGTGGGCGGAGTAACGTTGCCCATGCCGATGTTCACGCCCAAAATCGCCGCGAAATGAATGGGGCTGACCCCCAAAGCCGTCATGACGGGCAGAAGAATGGGAGCGGCCAGAATTGTCGCCGAGCAGTCGTCCATGAGCATTCCCAGGATAATCATGAAAATATTGATCATGACGAGAATAATTGTTCGGTTCTCCGAAATGGAGGTCAGAAAAGTGAGGATCATTTTGGGAAGATTTTCGCTCACGTAAAGCCGGCTCAAAATCATGACCGAAAACAGCATCGTCATAATGACGCCCGCCGTTTCTCCCGCCTGAATAAGGCCTTCATTAAAGGCTTTTCTGTCGATTTTTTTGTAGTAGAACATTCCCACGGGCAGGGCGTAAATCACGGAAAACGCCGCGGCTTCCGTAGCGGTGAGAATGCCGCCGTAAATCGACCCCAGAATGATGACGGGCATCAACAGAGCCGGAATGGCGCTGAATTCCTTTTCCTGCTTTCCTCTCTTTTTCTCTCTCAGGTCCGCCTGCTGCAGAACGCTGTCGTAAACCCTGATATTGGGATTTTTAATCGCGTAAAAACAGTTGACGGCGGAAAAAAGAACGATCAGCATGAGGCCAGGCAGGATCGTGGCCAAAAAGCAGGCCAGCACTGACTCTCCGGTTGCCCAGGCGTAAAGAATCATCAGCATGGAAGGGGGAATCAGGATGCCCAAAACACCGGAACTGGCGATCAGCGCGCCGATCAAACCGTCCGGATAGCCGTTTTCCTTCAGCCTCGGCGTCATAATGGAGCCGATGCAGGAAAGGGTCGCGGAAGAGCTTCCGGAAACCGCTCCAAAAACCGCGCAGGATACAACCGTGACGATCCCCAGCCCGCCCCGAATTTTGCCTACGCCCTTCGCTACGGTTCCGATCAGCTTTTCTCCGATGCCGCCCTTGTCCATAATCGAACCGGCCAGGACAAACAGGGGGATGGTCAGCAGCAGAATGGAGTTGATCTTGTTGTAACCAAAAACCATCAGCAAAGAGGGGTTGTAGTTTCCAAAGAGACAGATGCTCCCCGCCGAGGCCAGAAACGCCAGCGGGATCGGCAGGCCGATAATCATCGTGACCAGCAGCACAATGAGGGCCGTGATTACGAGCATGATTCACCCTCTCCTTCCGCGGTGCGGATTTTCGCGAAACCCCGCACCACATCCCGTATCAGGTAAAGATCCCAGAGCACGAAGGAAATGAAAATCGGAATTTGCGCAATGACGTTCGGCAGCTTGAAAACGTTGGACTTCGCCCCCATTTTCCAGGACCAGGCCACATAATTGAAGCTCCACAGCGTGGCCATCAGGGCCATGATCAGACACAGCCCGGATTTGATTAAATCCAGCTTATTCAGTGTTTTTTTGTTACGTATAAAAAGACTCAGCATGTTCGCGTTGATATGAGTGCCCTTTTTCGCGGCCAGGGCGCTTCCCATGAAATAGAGCCAAAACGCGATAAAGAGAATGATTTCTTCCGAGCCATAAAAATCGACTTTTATGATATACCGCATCATTGCGCCGATAAAAATCAGGGCGCAAACCGCGACGCCCGAAACAATTACAATAAAATGCGCCACGGTTTCAAATTTATCATCCAGTACCCGAAGAATCGTTTTAATTATTCTCATTCCTCTCCCGGCCCGATTTCAGTTCAGCCCACCCGGACACAGGCGGGCTGAACCGGCGCTGTTCGAAAGAAATTTTTTATTTTATGCTGGCCAAAATACTGTCGATAAACTCCTGCGACGTGTTTTTGGCGAGGCTCGGCCACACGTTTTTACGGCAGCTTTCCGCGAAAATGGCCCTCTCCGCGTCGCTGAACTCCACGACGGTGATGCCCTGTTTCTTCATCATGTCCATGTATTTCGCGTCGTCTTCCTCCGCCAGTTTGATGCTGTCCGCGCATTTCTGCTGAATGATTTTCGTTATCGCTTCCTGATCTTTCGGAAGGAGCGACTGGAAAATTTTCTCATTTATCAGAATCTGCGTCGCTTCCTGAGTCATCTGATAGTGATAATAATATTTGATGACGTCCCGGAAGTAGAGATAGTTCAGGTTGGGAGGTCCTCCGCACCAGCCGCCCACCGTGCCGGTCTGAATCGCGGTGTAGGTGTCGGAATAGGCGATGGTCGCGGTTCTGAAGCCCAGATCCTTCGCCGGAAGGGCAAAATTGTCCAGCCCCGGAACCCTGATAATCACGCCTTTTTCTTTGACCGGAACGTTGGCGTCGGTCAGCGCTTTGGACACACCCACGCCGCTGAAGCCCTCGCAGAAAAATCCGAAGGTTCGAAGCCCCAGCTTCTGAGCGCTCTCCGAGACGGTTTTAAACAAATAATTGTCCGGCCTGTAGGCTTTGGCCAGTTCCGCGTAGCTGGAGCCCAGGTAGGGCAGCATCGACCCCGACATCCTGGGGTCGTAGGTTTCCACCGCCGTGATATGGGCCATAGCGATTGTCCCGATCATCACTTCTTCGAAAACGCTGGTGTAATCCCCCAAAGAGCTGTCCGTGTACAGCTCCAGAGACACCCGCCCCTCCGTCGCTTTTTTCACTTCCTCACAGATCTCCCGATCCGCGATGGAGGCCATGGAATCCGTGGGATGCTGATTGGCGAACTTCAACACAACCGGCGTAAAATTATCCGCGCCCAACGCCGTCACGGGCGTCAGGAACACAGCCATCGCACAAATAAAAACCAGAAATCCCAGAGATCGTTTCATATTGCACCATCCCTTCTGAATTTTTACCGCTCAATAATGGACTCCATTTTCGTAAAACAGATTTCCCTGAAATTCAGTGAAGGTCACCTGTACAAACGGAGAACCTTTTTTTTGAAAATATTCGGTCAGTTGTGCGGCCACTCTGTCGCGCAGCTCCTGCGTCCGCGGCATCCAGTAAACATCCACCGCCGTTTCCGCGGCTGCGTCCACGCGCTCCACAGGCGAGTAAAAAATCTTTACGTACTCTCTTTTGACCTCCGAAGCGGAAACAACAATATTCTTCACATCTTCGGCGTACTCCTTCAATTTTTCCTTTGAGACACCCCTCACCGTAATGTGCGGCACTTTTTCACCTCCTTTTGGCAGGCATATTTTTATATTTATGAAAATCACCGTCCACAACTTACAATGGTGGAGATTCCATGAACATCGACACAAACGGTACCCTGACCTGGCATAATTGGTTTCTAAATTGTGGACATTGGCGACACTTTTCAGCACTATCCAAACTTTACTGCTCAAAAGCACGAACATGAAATGAGGTAAGGTCATCTTACCCCAAATGCAAAAGTTGTCAATAAGTGAAAGGAAAAATTTTTATATTTATTAAAAAATAAACTTCGGGGAGATTTGATTCGCCCATCCGACCTTCTGGATGAAAGATTTCTGCATCATGCTGCAAAGGCGCCGCGCGGAGAAGGACTTCCAAAAATCCAGGGGGAACGACGGACAAAAGCCACCGTTCCCCCCAGGTTTTTCGCTTCTTTTAATTTCTGGTCTGCAGTTTTCAGGCTTTCAGTTTCAGCGGTGCTTTCTTCGCGTTTTTCGTATTGCTGTTCGCACTGTTCACCGCGTCGGTTTTGGCTTTGCTTGTCCGCAGTTTGAAATGGGACAGCGCTTCCGTCAGGGACTGGGCGTTTTCGCTCATGGACTCGGCCTGTTCAGCCACGCCCTGGGCGGCTTTTGCCGTCTCCTCCGTGGCGTGCTGAATATTGGAGACCGTGTCCGCCATTTCCACTGTGGATTTGGTGGCGTTGTCGATGGCCGTGGCAACCTCTTTGCTGGAAGCGGCCTGCTCCTGCGCCACCGCGGCGATGTTCTGGATCGAATCGTTGGCCTTGTTGATCTGCTTCAGGGCATCGTCCAGCTGCTTCTGCGCCTCTGACGCCTGGGTCAGGGTTTCGCTCAGAGCCTTTCCGGCCTCGGTGGTGGCGGAAATGCTTTCCTGAGCCTGTTTCTGAAGCTCTACGATGATGCCGTTGACGTTCTGGGCCGCCCGGGCGGACTCCTCAGCCAGCTTCCGCACTTCCTCCGCCACCACGGCGAATCCGCGTCCCACCTCTCCGGCGCGGGCCGCCTCAATGGCCGCGTTCAGAGCCAAAAGGTTCGTCTGATCGGCAATGCCTGTAATGACCGAAACAAAGCTGCTGACGTTTTCCACGGAGGACACAAGCTCCCGTATTTTAGCTTCGCTTTCTCTGGAGTTTTTGTCCGCGTTCTTCATTCCCTCGATCACGGCGTTTACCGTCTCAATGGCCTTGCCGGAGGCCTCCGTCGTCTGGGCGATAAACGAGGCGCTCTCCGTGGAGGACTGCGCCACGGTATCCGCGCCCGCGCTCATTTCCTCCACTCCCGCGTTGCTTTCCTCAAGGGCCGCTCCGTTGCTCTGGCTCAGGGACGCGACCTGGTCGAGGGAGGCCTTCACCTCTTCCATGGAGGCGTTCGTTTCCTCGGCTATGGCGGAAAGGCTGTTCGCGCCGTTCCCCACGGCGTCCGCGACGGACACGACGTTCTGCATCGCGGCCTCCTGAGTGATGATCATCTCGGACATGGCTCCCACCAGGTTCCCCAGCTCATCTTTGCCCTCATAACCGAAGTCCGCCCTTTGAATGGTCATATCGCCCTCCTGGCAGCGTTTCGCCAGGTCCACGATGGTATTGAGGGGCTTGGAAATAGACCGGGAGATGAAGAAGGCGATCAAAAGCCCCAATACGATGGCCAGCGCGGCGGAGGCCAACAGGACGATGGTGGTGGTGTTCAGCTCGGTAAGGCTGGTTCCGGCGACGGTCTTGACCGTATCCTGAGCGAAGCCGGCAATTTTCGAGGTTTCTGTGTTATAGCTGAGCATCACCGGTTTACGGGCCTCGTTCAGGCCGTTCAGCTCTTCATAGGCCTTTATCAGATTTTCCAGATCTTCGGAATAGCCGCTGAGCTGACTCAGTATACTTTTCATGAGATTTTGACGTTCCGGGTCCTCCACCAGGTCGAGCACGGTCTGGGCCGCCTGCTGAATACTTTTTGCAATTTCTCCCGTCTCGCGCATCGCTTTGACGTCATGAGCCACGTCCACGGCCACTACGAGTTCCCGCCGCATCTCTACGGCGTCCGCCAGCATTTTGCTGACGCGGTAGAGATTATCCACCCGCTCCTGAGCTTTGGCATCGCTCAAGTTAGAGTTTTTCATAGTATTGTAAAAACTGTCCAGCGCCTTTTTGAGGCTCTCGTAGACATCCGATCCCGCCTTGCCCAGCGCGGCCCGACCTTTATCTTTTTTCGCAATGGCGGCATGAACCTTCTCTACAATATCCACATAGTTTTTGTGAACGGGCAGAATCGAATCTCTGACCATTTTCGGGGACTGCATGGTGGGATATTTCGCGCCGAGATCCTCCATGTTCGCCAGACTTTTCTCCAGAACCGCGATTTTCTTGTCGTCATCGGCTATGGACTCGGCGGTTTCCGTGTACTGCGTTTCTCTGACAGTCAGGAAAAGCTCGTAAGCATCGCTGTTGATACTGCTCATATACTGCATCGCCGGGACGACGCTGTCCTGAAGAAACGTACTTCCGTCTGTAAGTTTCTTCAGGTTTATCCAGGTCAGAACGACCGCTACAGTAAATACCACTAACACAATTCCGAAACCCAACATCAATTTTGAAGTCATACGCAAATTCTTCATTATCTGCATCTCCCTTGATTACCAAAATTTCCCATGCCAAAAAGCGGGAATATTCATTATCGCATCACCTGCGTCAACAAATTTCACTGAATTCAAAGTTAAAAACGCTGTCCCGGAACATTGAAAATATGAGTCAAAAATCTCTTTGAAATGAATTTTACAACAAAAATGGGATTCTACGACAGAATATTTTGCATGGAAATATAATTTTCACATTTTTATGGAAAATCGAAGGGGGGCTTTTCCGGAAATCTGCCGGTGTGTCAGGTGTTCAGCGGGTTCGTCTTCGATATGCCCCGAGGTCGCCGAAAAAGGATTTTACCTTTCGCCCTCCGCTTTTTTCCCACTGGAGAGAAGCTCAGAAAATTCGACGGCGACCTGCTTCAGCATGACGATCATTTCTTCGATAATCGCATCCGTGAAGCGGCTGGCCGGCCCCGCAATGCTCAGGCTGGCGCGAACGGAACCCGGCGCGTCGAAAACGGGAGAGGCGATGGCAAGGACGCCCCTTTCTCTCTCCGCTCGGCTGATCGTGAAGAGATTGCGCTTCGTCTCCTCCAAAAGCTCCAGAAAACGCGCTCTCTCCGTCACCGTGTTTTCAGTGAAGGGAGACAAATCCTCCATGACCTCGCGAATGAACTCCGGCGGCATCCAGGCCAGAAGGCAGCGCCCCGCCGCCCCGGCCGCAAGGGGAAACCTCGATCCCAGGGGGATGGACCGCCGCAGCGTCGAGGTGGTCTCGCACTGGGCGTAACAAATCCGAACCCGACCTTCCCTTACGTATAAATTGACCGTTTCGTCGAACCGGTCCCGCAATTTTTCCATAAAAGGCCGGGCGCAGACGCGTAATGTGCCGGAAAGGTTCGCAATCTTTCCCATACGCAGACACTGTATGCCCAACTGATACCGTTTGCTGCGCTCATCCCGCTCCAAAAGACCCTCTTCGACCAGCGCGCCGAGGATTCTGGCGGCGGTGGCGGGAGGCAGGGCCAGAGCATGGGCCACGTCCGTCATCGAAAGCTCCCTGCGTTCCTCGGAAAAACACTTCAGCACGCCAATCGCCTTTCTCAGCGAAGACGTGCCGTCCTCCCTCGCTATTTTCATTTCAAAAATCTCCCTGACATTTTGATCGAATTATCTGATCGAACTATCTTGACCGAAAAAATTTTTATCTTATAATTTGTATTATACCACATTCTAGAATCAATATCCAAATTATGGAAATGGAGACCGGAGAACATGAAAAAAACGACCCAGCTTCGCGCCATTCTCGACAGAAAAAAGGCAACACCCGCTATTGGATGCCACGACGTTCTATCGGCGAAACTCATCGAAAGAGCCCAATTCGAGATCATCCAGGTCAGCGGTTTCGGCCTAGCGGCCACGCTGCTGGGCCTTCCGGATATGGCATTTCTGACGTATACCGAAATGATGCATATCACCGGCAACATCATCCAATCGGTGAACATCCCCGTCATGGCCGACGCGGACACCGGATTCGGCAACGCCATCAACGCCATGCGCGTGACGGAACAGATCATCCTGGCGGGGGCCGCCGGAATGAACATCGAAGATCAGGTTTTCCCGAAGCGCTGCGGACACATTGAGGGCAAAACCGTCGTTCCCGCCGAAGAAATGGTGCTCAAAATCAAAGCCTGCAAAAAAGTTCGCGACGCTCTCGACGCGGACTTCATCATCAACGCCCGAACCGACGCCATCGCCGTGGCGGGAATCGACGAGGCCATCCGGCGGGCCAACGCCTACGCTCAGGCGGGCGCCGACATGATTTTCGTCGAGGCCCCCCGCAGCCGGGAAGAGATCGCCCGGGCCGCGAAAGAAATCGACTGTCTGATCAGCATCAACCTCTTCGACCTGGTGGAGGGCGGGAAGACACCTCTCATTCCTCTTGATGAGCTCGCCGCCATGGGCGTGGCCCGGGTCAGCGTCCCCACGGGCACCACCTTCGCCGCCATGCGGGGAATCCAGAACTACCTGGAGGCCATCCGGGGCGGACGCCTGGCCACCGGACGCAAAGACCTGGTGGCGGACTTCGACGAGTTCAAGGAAGTCGTCGGCGTTCCTCAGTTCAGAAATCTGGAAAAAGAGTTTCTTCCGGAGTTCATTAATTGAAATTAAACACTGGAAATTAAAAACAAAAAGTTTAGATGAGTATCGCTCTTCCGGGTTTCACTCCAGTTTCGATCCGGACTTCGGCTGTCGAGGGACAGCTTTCTCAAAAACGGCAGGACTTATTTCATAAGGAGGCGAAGGAAGAAATGAAGAAGGGTACTTTCAGAGCGTGTGCATTGGCTGTTTTGCTGGTTCTGACCATTTCCGGCGCGGCGGCGGCGGAGGACGTCTTCGTGCGCATCGGGACGAGCAGCGTGGGCGGCGGCTTTTACCTGATCGGCAGCACCATCGCTCAACTCGGCACTCAGGTGATGAAGGACATCAACTTTACGGCTATCACCGGAGGCTCCGTCAAAAACTGCATCAACCTCGGTAAGAAGGAGATGGAGCTGGGGATGGTTCAGTCCTCCACGGTCAACGACGCATGGAACGGCGGCAACGAGTCCTTCCCTGAACCCATCAAAAGCCTGAGGTACGTTACCGCAATCTACCTCATGCCGGCCCACATCCTGGTCAATAAGGAAGCGGGGATCAAAAGCCTGGCGGACTTCAAAGGCAAGCGCGTGGATTACGGCCCCGTGGGCGGCGGTATCGAGGTCAACAGCCGCGAATTTCTGTCCATTTACGGCATCGAGGACAAAGACGTCAACATTCAGAGGTTCGGACGCGCGGAGGTCGAGGAGGCCCTTACGGTGGGCGACAGCCAGGGACATATCTGGACCACAAACGCCCCCAACGCCCAGGTGGACTCAATGGTCCGATCCGGAAAAGTGGGCCTGATCGGGCTTGAAGACGACAAGCTCAATGAACTGGTACAAAAATTCCCTCACTACGCCAAAGCGGAGATTCCCGCCGGAACGTACAGCGGTTATGACCAGAGCATTCCCGTCCCCGCGGCGGTGGGATCGCTTTTGACCTACGCCGATATGCCGGATGAGGTCATTTACAAAATCACGAAAATGCTCCACGAAAACAACAAATTTCTCGCGGAACGCCTGAACTATTTCGCCGGGTTCAACCTGCAGATGGCGCTTTCGGGAATGGCCGTCCCGCTGCATCCGGGGGCAAAGAAATATTACGCGGAACAGGGACTCATCAAAGAATAAAAAAAGAATAAAATCGAATAAAAATCATCGGGGATTTTTCGATCTTCTCATTACATTCATTTCTCTTTACGTTCATTACACTTTTAAAATCGTCGGGAGGCTCACATGCGGCCTTCCGGCGAACTTCAGGGAGGAGATGAGGCAATGTCCGCAACGGAGGCACAGGCCCCCGCAAAACGTGGCAAACGACGAAACCCCGGAGGGAAACTGGGGATTTTAATAACTGTCGTCACCGTCATCCTGGCTGTTTTCCATTTGTACACTTCGGCCTTCGGACTTCTGCCCGCAATGCAGCAGAGAAGTTTTCACATCGCGCTGGTTCTGTTTCTGATTTTTCTGCTCTACCCGGCCACAAAACGCTCGCCCTTCGACAAACCGACCGTCCTGGACTGGGTGCTCGCCATAGCGGCGGCGGCCTCCACCCTGTACGTTTTCATCATGTACGAGGAAATAGCCCGGCGCTCGGGAACCTACACAACACTGGAGCTCTACCTGGGGGCGCTGATGATACTGCTCGTGTTCGAGGCGGCGCGGCGCGTTCTGGGTTACCCGCTGCCGATCTTCTGCGCGTTCTTCCTGTTTTTTGCCTATTATGGACGCTCCATGCCAACGCTGTTCCGGCATTTCGGGCTCTCCGTGCCCCGCATCATTGAGGAGCTGTACCTGACCACGGACGGGCTGTTTGGGCTGGTGGCGGGTGTTTCAGCCACCTACATCTATCTTTTCATCCTGTTCGGGTCGTTCCTGAGCTCCACGGGAACTTCAAGTTTCTTCAACGACATTTCCATGGCTCTCACCGGCCACAAAAAAGGCGGCCCGGCCAAAATCGCCGTGATTTCCAGCGCTCTGATGGGAACCATAAGCGGCAGCACTTCGGCAAACGTGGCGACCACAGGCGCTTTTACGATCCCGCTCATGAAAAAAATCGGTTATCCCTCGTTCTACGCCGGAGCCGTGGAGGCGGCGGCCTCCACCGGAGGTCAGATCATGCCCCCCGTACTGGGGTCGGCCGCCTTCATCATCGCGGACTCCATCGGAGTTCCCTACATTCGGGTGGTCTCGGCGTCTGTGGTTCCGGCCCTGCTCTACTTTTGGGGGATATGGTGCTGTCTCAGTCTCCAGGCCTCGAAACTGAATCTGAAAGGACTGGATAAAAGCTCTCTGCCCAAAGTTTCCGAGGTGCTCATCCGGAGCGGCTACAAGGCTCTGCCCCTTTGCGTCATCATTTATTTTCTGGTGCAGGGATACAACCCCCTCTATTCGGCCTGTTGGGGAATCGGAACCTGTGTCGCCCTGAGTTTCATCGACAGAAAGGACAGACTGAACCTGAGGAGCTTTATTTCCACCCTGGAGGAGGGCTCGAAATCGGCGCTCTCCGTGGCGGTGGCCTGCACCCTTGTGGGAGTCGTCATTGGAATGATGGGAGCCACCGGCATCGCCCTCCGCATCGGCGACACCATCCTGAGCTACACCGCCGGCAAACTGATGCCGACCCTTGTGGTGACGATGATCATCTCCCTGATCCTGGGCATGGGGATGCCGACGACGGCCAGCTACGTCATGGCCAGCGCCGTGGCGGCTCCGGCTCTGACGATCATCGGCTGCAAACCTCTGGACGTCCATTTCTTCGTGTTCTTCTTCGCCGTTCTCTCGTCGGTGACGCCCCCGGTCTGCGTCGGGGCCTACACGGCGGCGGGAATCGCCGGAGCGAACCCCAACCAGACGGCCTTCACTTCGGTGAAAATGGTGCTGTCCGGCTTTATCATCCCGTTCGTGTTCATTTATTCTCCCGAACTTCTCCTGCCCAACGTGCGAAACTGGGTTGATTTCGCACAGGCGCTGGCTACCGCCATTATCGGCGTATTCGTTCTGTCGGCGGGCATCGAAGGGTATCTGCTCGACAAACTCTCCCTTTGGGAAAGAGCCCTCGCCCTGGCGGGGGCCCTGGGCATGATCATCCCCGGATGGAAGAGCGACGTCACCGGACTGGCGGTTCTGGGGCTTCTGTACGCGCTGGGGAAAAAACGCAGCTCCGGCGGGAAGCCCGAAACGGGAGCGGAAGGGACCGCGAAAACGCAATGAGACGCGCAACGGCCGGAACTCTGGAATCCATGGACTGCATGGTCGTCGTCGAAGAAGCGCCTTCGGGAAGCGGCGTTTCTCTCACCGTATCGGGAGGCGGCCGGTTTCAAAGCGCCATCGACCGGACCGTGAGACAGGTTTTAACGGATTTCGGCCTCACCGACGCAATCGTTCATGTGCAGGATCATGGAGCCTGGGATGTGGTGGTGGCCGCCCGGGCCGAAACGGCCTGTGCACGCCTGTCCGGGCCGGAAGAAGAGGAAACGGAATGAGATGCGAAAGGGGCCCGAAATGCGCAGACGAACGATGATGTACCTTCCCGGCAACAACCCGAACATGCTTCTGCGAGGACATTTATTCCGTCCTGACGGCCTGATTCTCGACCTGGAGGATTCTGTTCCCCAAAAAGAAAAGGATGCCGCCCGGATTTTGGTGCAAAAAATCCTTTCCTGGCAGGATTTCGGGAGTTGCGAAGTCTCCGTCCGCGTCAATGGCATGGACACGGAGTTTTGGCGCGAGGACCTGGAGGCGGTGGCCTCCGCGGCGGCAGTCAACCCTCAGGTCGACGGAATACGCCTGCCCAAGGCGGAATCGGCCGCCATGGCGTCTCTTTTGGACGAAGCCCTCTCGGAACTGGAAGAAAAACACGGGCTGAAGGCGGGACATTTTACGATTTTCTGTCTTCTGGAAAGCGCGAAGGCGGTGTGGAAGGCCTTCGACATCGCAACGGCCTCTTCTCGAATCACGGGCATAACCCCCGGCGGGGAAGATCTGGCGGCGGATCTCCGGACGAGCCGCTCTGCCGGGGAGAGCGAGCTGGACTGGATTCGTCGCATGACTCTTGTGGCGGGGCGGGCCGCCGGCGTCGACGTTCTGGACACGGCCTACCCGAGAATTCACGACCTCGAAGGCCTGAGAGAACAAACCGCTTTTGTCCGACAGTTGGGATTTGACGGAAAAAACGTCCTGCACCCCGGACAAATTCCGATTATTCATGAGGTTTACACCCCGACGCGGCAGGAAACGGAAAACTCTCTGCGCATCCTTCGCGCGGCGGAAGAAGCGGCCCGCAAAGGACAGGGCGCCGTGGCGGTGGACGGCAAACTGGTGGATGTCCCCGTCATTAAACGCGCCCGTTACCTTCTGAGCCTGGCGGGGATGACGCCGATGAAGGACGGAATGGAGAGCGGAGAGGAGGGAAAACGGCCATGAGCGCCAAAACCCGAAACGCGTTGGGACGGGAAATTCCCGCCTGCATCGAGGGCTACGGTCCGACCATTCCCTGGACGGGACTGGAGGGACGCCGGCCCGCCGGTCGCCGGAGAGGGCGGATTTTTCGTCCCGGAGGGAAAAGCGGAAAGGTCCTCCGAAGCCTTGAAGACGCCGTCGCTGCTTCCGGTCTGCAAAGCGGGATGACGATCTCCTTTCACCACCATCTCCGCAACGGAGATCACGTGATCAACGCCGTGCTGGAGGTCTGCGCCCGAATGGGAATCCGGGACCTGACGCTTTTTCCAACGGCGCTTTTTCCGGTCCACGAACCCCTTCTGAACCACATCCGGTCAGGGGTGATCCGCAAGATCATGGGGTCTGTCAACGGCGCTCTGGGGCGAATGATCTCCCGAGGGGGCATGGAAGCGCCCGTGGTTCTGAGAAGCCACGGCGGACGTCCCCGGGCGATCATGTCCGGAGAAGCTCCTGTGGATGTGGCGTTTATCGCGGCTCCGGCGGCGGACCGTTTCGGGAATCTTTCGGGACAAACGGGGAAATCCGCCTGCGGACCGCTGGGATACGCCCGCACCGACGCGGAATACGCCGACTGCGTCGTGGGCGTTACGGACAACCTGCTGCCCGGCCTTCTCGTCCCCGCCTCCATTTCTCAGGTTTATACGGATTTCGTCGTGGAAATTCCCTCCATCGGCGACCCTAAAGGGATCGTTTCAGGCAGCACTGCCGTGACAAAGGACCCCCTGCACCTCATGATCGCCCGCTATGCAGCCGGAGTTATCGAAACCTCCCCCCTTTTCAGAGAGGGAATCTCCTTTCAGACAGGAGCCAGCGGAACCGCTCTGGCCGTCACCTCCTTCATGAGAGAAGCCATGCTCCGCAGGGGAATTCGGGGCAGTTTCGGACTGGGCGGCATAACGGGCTTCTTCGTGAATCTGCTGGAAGAAGGGCTGCTGACGCACCTGCTGGACGTTCAGTCCTTCGACGCGGCGGCCGTCGAATCTCTGGCGCGCAACCCCGGGCACGGTGAAATTTCGGCGGACGAATATGCCAACCCCTGGAACGCCGGAGCGGCAGTCAATATGCTGGACGTGGTCGTTCTGGGGGCCACGGAAATTGACAGAAATTTCAACGTCAACGTCAACACCGAAAGCGACGGAATGCTTCTGCACGGCATCGGAGGCCATCAGGACACGGCTGCGGGCGCCGCCCTGACCATTGTGGCCCAGCCGCTGACGAGAGGACGTGTTCCCTGCGTGGTGGAAAACGTTCACTGCGTCACCACTCCGGGGGAAGCGATCGACGTTCTTGTCACGGAGTACGGGGCAACGATCAACCCCCGCCGTCAGGACCTTCTGGAGTGTATAAAGGAAGCGCGGGACGTTCCTGTGGTTTCCATGGATGAACTGATCGAAAAGGCTCTGCGTATTTCCGGCCCCATGGACCCGTTGGAGACAGAGGAACGCATCGTCGCCGTTCTGGAATGGCGGGACGGAAGCGTCCTCGACGTGATTCGACAGGTGAAATGAAACCAATTTGCTTTCGATTATAAATTATTGTGCTGTCATCAAAACAGATAAAGCCGCAGAAGAAAATTTCCTCCGCAGCTTCATCTGTTTTTCGTTTATCAGACTAATTTATTGAAAAAAGAGATTACTTTTTCTTCGATTTGTACGTCTCCCAGACTCTTCCCGAATTTTCATAGGAGGGATCGATGGTTTCCAGCCCCGGAATCCAGCAGGCGGGAACTACATTGCCGTTGTCGCGGTATTCCCTGAGTGCGCGAATGCAGCGCACGATCTCTCCGGGATGACGTCCGATGGCGGGAGCGTTGGCGTAAATGAGCTGAACGACTCCGTCGGGATCGATGACCACCGTCCCTCGAAGGTCCACGCCCGCGCTTTCATCGTAGAAATCATAAGGCCTGCCAAGGGCGCCCGTCTGGTCGGGCAGCATCGCGTAGGGCATTCCTCCGTCGATCATCTTCGACAGTTCGTACTGATTCCACTGCTTGTGAGAATAACGACTGTCCGTGCTTATGAGAAAAACCTGCACTCCAAGTTCCTCGAAATCCTTTTTATACTCCGCCAGGGATTGAAGTTCGGTTGGACATACATATGTAAAGTCCCCCGGATAGAAAAAGAGCAAAACCCACTTCCCTTTGCATTCGGAGAGCGCGTAATGGTGAAAACCGTCCTCCACCGCTGAAAAACCTTCCGCGGAAAATTCCGGAGCGGCCTGTCCTATACGCGCCCTGCTGTTACAACAATCCACAGTAATACCTCCTGATTATCGACTATTTTCGACTTCATATTCCCGAGGGGACGTTTCGAACGCTCCGTCCCTTCGTACAGGTAAATCATATTTCATTATGTATTGCATGTCAAACAATATGACCTGAGAAACATTATTCCTCGTCTTTTTCTGCTTATTATTATATCTGTCGGCAAATCAATTTTTTTCTATACAATCCAATCTCTGACTAATATCCATGTTAATTATTATTTTAAATTTTTACTAATAAACGAATAAATACGATATATACAAGAAAAATCTTTTTATAACTATATTTTTCATATTTTTTTAATAAAAATACTTTGTTTTTCGGAGGTAAAAATATATCGGATGTGAGATAGTAGATTCGTCGCGGCGAAGACAGAGAGCTCTCTAAGACACAAAACTCCAGACTGCAGAGGATGAAAAATGAGGATTGTGGAACCCATTCGCAGCACAGGCAAAATCAAGTCGATGAAACGGATCCTCCGGGGAAAAAATCCTCGGGATTTGCTGCTTTTCGTGATGGGCATCAACACCGCGCTTCGAATCGGCGACCTCCTGTCTCTTACGGTGCGGGATGTTCGTAACGACAATGGGCAGCTGCGCACCTGCCTTTACCTTCAGGAGGCCAAAACGGGAAAGATAAAACGCTTTCCCCTGAATTTCTCGGTCACTCGAACGCTGAAAAGCTGTCTGACAGACGAGATGGATGACACCGAGTTTCTTTTCGCATCGGCCAGAGGCGCAAGGCCCATTTCCAGAGTACAGGCCTGGCGCATTCTCTCCGACGTCGCCCGGGATGTGGGACTGGATGCCATCGGCACCCACACTTTGAGAAAAACCTTCGGGTATCACGTATACCGCCGTACGGGAGATCTGGGGCTGGTCCAGAAGCTCCTGAACCACTCCATGAGCGTGGACACTCTGCGATACATCGGCATTGAGCAGGACGATATCGACAACGCCTATATGCGTTTGAACCTGTAACCGAAAAAGAGACTGGCGGGAACATGATCGCAATTCCCGCCAGTCCTGCAGCTTTTTAATGACACTGCCTGGATTTATGACCTTTCGACTATTTCCTGTAACCGCATTTTGGACACACGCCGTCTTTGTTCAGAGCAATTCCGCACAACGGGCAACGGTCCTGTTCTTTCTGGTGTTTTTCGCTGTATTCCTGCACAGCGCCGTTTACTCCGCTCGTGAAGGTGATTTTAACAATATTCAGCTTGTCTTTAAGCAAATCGTAAACGATCTTAATCATGCCCTCAACGGTCATCGTTTCTTTCGTGACCACCAAACGACATTCGGGATACGCTGTCGCAAGCTCCGTTTTGAAAGCGGGGCCTTTCTGTTTATTGCTCGGTGCTCCGTCCTTGATGCCCTGTGTCTCGTAAACGCCAAGAATCGCGGGAAGCAGCGGGTCGTCCTCTCTGAGAATCAGTGCGTGGTCAAAGTTTTGTAAAACTTCCCAGGCGGTTTTCTTAATTTCGTTGCAGGGAAAAACCATATTGACGCCCGCGTTGATGGTATCCTCGACCTCAAGCGTCAGTATCCCCGTGTGCCCGTGCAAATACTGGGCTTCACCTTTGAATCCGTAAAATCTGTGAGCGTATTGCAGGTCCAGCGTTGTGAAACTTCTCATAACCATTCTCCTCCTTCAATATATTTGCAATATATTTGCGGGATGTCTTCGTGCTCCCGCAGCACACGTATTTAAGCAGGGCAATCCTGCCAGTACTCCCGATATACCAGTATTTTGGCATTCTTCACAGATCACCTTTCTAAAGTCAGGGAAGCTAATCCAGGAATAAACAATAACAGGAATCGTTATTATTTATTGCTTAAAATAAAACGCTCTCCTTTTGGAGAAACGACTCAGGCGTCCGAACTTCGGCACTCCGGACAAATCCCCTCGAAAGCCACGAGGCGGCGCTCGACTACAAAACCGCTTTCCTCCTCCGCGTCCCTGTCCAACTCGACGCGGCAGGGCACGGGGAAATCCAACACGCGCCCGCATTTCACGCATCGGAAATGATGATGAGGCGTCAGTTTCCAGTCGTAGCGAACTACCTCCGGGTCTATTTCAACGCGAGCGATTTCGCCCTCCTCCTCCAGAACCTGCAGGTTCCTGTAGACCGTTCCGAAACTGACGCGGGCCGACTGGGAAACCGAGACGAATATCTCCCGCGCCGACGGGTGACAACCCGCGCGAACCGCGTCTAAAACCAGTTTCCTCTGCACCGTCTGACGCCGAATAAGTGTTTGCGCAGGGCTGGGGTCGAAATCTTTCATCCCCGCTCCGTCGCCCCCTTTGTTTTTCCGCGTGAGGCGGATTCATTTAAGCTATTAAGAATGAATAGCGTTAGTATATTCATTCTATAAAAATTTGTCAAGGAGAAATTTTTGAAATTTTCGAGGATGTTATTCGAGGAGTAATCTTTTTCCAAATATAACGCTTGCTATTGTATCTCCATTGGATGTATAAATGGAACATATTGGATGCGGAGGTGTTCCATAATGGGCGAAACAAGATTGAGCGTCCGTGTTGACTCCACAGTCAAACGAAACGCCGAAACAGTGTTCAACGCGCTGGGCATGAATATGAGTACGGGCATCAACATCTTTTTGACCCGCGTGGCCCGAAGTCGGTCAATTCCGTTTGCACTCGAACTCGACAGCGATCCTCAGGATGTCCTTATGCGCCGCAGCGTCAGAGCAAAAATAAGCAAAGCCGTCGAGAACGGCACTCCGACAGCGTTGTTCGACGACGAACAGAATTGTCCGTACCTTGAATACCCTGACGGCAGGAGAGTTTATGATCTTGACTGACACTCCGCACATATTGGTGTTCGCGGGACCGAACGGTTCAGGCAAAAGCTCCGTTGCTTCGGCCTGGCAGTTTGTCGGACCTTATATCAACGCCGAAGCAATCGAGAGACTTGTGAACGGAGGGGAATATTGCGGCTCTTCCGATATTTGCGAGCGGGGTCGGAAAAACCGAAAGGGCCGCTCGTGAAAGCGGCCCCCTGAACGATATGTTCGCTGGTTTGCTGCTTATAAAGCCATCAATCCCTGATGTAAATTTTCATTTTATACAGCGCGACGCAAACGAAGATCGCGACAAAAATCGACGTGATGTCGGCCATGGACATGAGCCGGGGCAGACAGACCGTGAAAAAGATGCGCGTGAGAACCGCGAGGAGGAAAGCAAGGGGAAGAATACGAGGCTCGGTCCATCCTACCATGACGACGCAGGCGGCAATCAAAGCGGGAACCAGCAGGCTTTTCAGCGCGTCCGAGGCGGCGGGCGGCAGTTGGGCCAGGAGGGACGACCCCGCGAGGACGCCGGCGGAAAGAACGAGAATATTGATGAGAGTTGACACGGCCGAGCCGATGTTCGCGCAAATCTCCGCTTCGGGCGTTCCCGGCTGAACTCCGGCGGCCTGCTCCGCCGCGATGGAACAGGGAACCCGCATATTGGAGATGTTTCCAGACAGGTTGGACATATAGGTTCCCGCAACGCCTAAGACGGGGAAGAACTGTATGGGCTGCATAATCCACAGGATTCCCGCGCTGGCGGAAATGCTGAGCCAGCCCTGAAAAACGGGGCCAGGCTGCGGCCACCAACCGTATCTCACGCCGAAATAAATAACCGGAACGAAAGCGAAAAACACGCCCACGGTGTTTGTCAGTTTTCCCCATTTGTTGATGTAGGGCATGTAGTCTTTATCGAGAATCGCCTGTTTATCCATTTTATATCTCTCCTTCTTTTTGTCCCGGTTTCACTTTTTTATGCAGAGCGCCAGCACGAGGCCGCCCAGGATAGCGAAGGCCAGCGACCACTCGCCGAGCCAGCCGATTTTCCGTTTTTTATTGAAAGCGCAGATTGCGGCCATGACGGCGGCGCCGCCAATGGCGGACACACCGTTTCTGTCGACTTTCGCGGCCGTGAAGATCGGCACCACATAGGGAACGATAAGCGAACCCAGGCCCGCAATCATGGCGCAGGAGGCGATAATTTGCATGACTCTCGGGTTGCCGCCTGAAATTTTATGCTGCACGACGTTCATTTTGTCCGTGATCAGAATCGAAACGATGATCCAGCCGATGGAGCCCAGAATCATGACCCAAACGCCGTTCACAAACGCCTGCCCTGTAACGGCCTGACCGGCAGCCGTCTCGATGCCGCTGGCTGTAATCCCGAAGTTAAAAGCCAAAGCCTCGAAAAGCATGTTGCCGATGTAGGAAAGGCGCATCCAGGCGACGGGGCCTCCTACCAATACCAGCAGCGCCAAAAGCGTGGACAGAATGGCCAGAGCCGGCCCGATGGAAGAAATGGCGCTCGCTCGTATGGCGGAGTTGAGCTGCTTTTGAGTCATGCCGATCTCGGCTCCGGCCCGATAGGCTTTTTTAACGAAAATCGCCGCCTGAAACAGAACGAGAACAACGGCGGGAACAACACAAAGCCAGACGGGAAAGGCTTCCGCAATGACCAGATAATTCTCCATTTCTAATCTCTCCTATTCGTAAATAATGCTGCTCGTTTCGTCGACAGGAGCATCTTCCAGAAGTTTCAGGGCCTGGGACAGCAGCTGTTCTCTGTACCGTGCCTCCATGTCGGGTGAAAGCTGGGGATCTCCCAGAACGTGAACGATGCTGTTGCCTCTGAATATGCGTTTGGAACCGATGCCTTCGGCAATTTTTGTGAGGTTGGTGACGTGAACTACAGGTAAACCGGCGCGTTCTATCTCTTTTGTCATCACTGCACCGCAGCGGGTAGACGTTCCTCAGGTGGAGACGAGAAGCACCGCGTCCACATCGGCTTCTTTCAGCTCTTTCGCGATATTTTCTCCGAACTTTTTCCCTGTGCCCATGGGCGTCATCACGCCCGCGGTCGTGTAGTATTTCTCAAGGAGCTCCCCGATTTCCCCCCTGGCGACCAGAGTTCTCGCGGCGTCCAGAGGGACGAGCCGGTTGGGATTTTGTAAAACGAAAGCGTTGTTGTATCCCTGATGGCTGACCTCGTAATCCTGAGCATCCAGACGCTCTTTTCCCTCTATCGGGTAGGATTTGAACATGGTGGAGTTGGTGGGGACCATTTTGTCCGGGTTACCCTTTGGAACGAGCCCTCCGTCGGTTACGAGGGCCAGTTTGATTTCCGAAAGCGGCTTGTGAAGCCGGGGAATGGGAACAGGTTCCCGGGAGGGTATGACGACCTCCGTTTTGAACGGACACCCCGCGTGTTTCGCGAGAAGCATATCCACACCCCGCCGCGGCGCTGGAAGAGAGTAGTCGATCAGGGGCGCCGGGCCATTGCCGTGGTAGTGTTCCACATCGCCCTTGCCGATGACCTCCCCCGCGGCCAGGCGCAGAACGAAACGAGCCAGCTCGGAAATGACCTTTTTCATGTCGCGGGCGTTGTTGTCCGTTTTAAGAATGTAACACCGGTCCTTGTAAAGATCCGTTCCCGGGTTTTCCTGATAGAGAGCCGTGACCGACGGAATAAGCAGCTGTTCGGCGACTTTGGAGGTCACCGCGCCGCAGATCAGCCCGTAGCGCCCGGCGTTGAATCCGGGGCCGGCGACGAATATGTCCGGTTTAAAGCCTTCAACGATCTTCAGGATTTCCTCCGTCACGTTTTCGAGGTTTTCTGTCGCGTAATTATCTCCGCAGATCACCGTGGCGACCACCGTTCCCGCTTCGCCAAGGGCCGCCTGCAGGGCGAGTCCGGGTCCCACCGGATTTTCGCGGACCTCTATTCCCATTCCCGCCGTGTCTTCTCCGCCGAATCCGCCATAAAACTGGTTGACGTAATGTACAATTCTGTATTTTGCCATGACTTTTTCACCTCGTTTTCAGTTTCATTGAGCGCAGGCTTCCGGAGCGGTCCATGTGATGTCGTCGTCCATGGTTCGATAGCAGTCTCCGAGCTGACCGTAAACGCCCGCGTAGGCGTAGTTGGTCGTGTGCGTAAAAGGACCTCGCGGATCGAGTCCCAGCAGACTGGGAACGTTGACGTCCTCCCCGATGAGGCGCTCAACCCTTGGATGTTCGAGCAGAAAATGCCGGCCGCTGTTGACGACGGCATCCACTTTGGGATCGGCGATGACCAGCATGTCTCCCGGAGTGTCGTTGCTGACTCCGGCGAGGTTGACCGCCGCGGTCATTCCCATGCTTTCGCACCAGTTGAAGGCCATAACCGCGTCCAGCTGCGCGTGTCCCATTCCCGACTTGTTGACCATGACGCAATCCGCCCGGAGGGTGTTTTTGCACAATCCGGCCGCGATCAGGCCCATCGCGCTTTTGTCGCCTATTCTCATCGTGTTGTTGGCGAAAACGACGCCGGCGAAATCGAGATCTTTGCCGTGCCGGCTCAGGAGCTCCTTCACGTAGGGATCGTTCTGAAGCACGTAGGTATTTTCCCAATAGCGAAAAATAACCGCTCCGTCCAGAATCTCGGTGGGCTGCACGATGATGGGCAGATAACCGACAGCGCTCTGGCCATAATAAAGAAAGTTCCAAAAATCCGTAGTTGCCTGAAGCGTGCAGAGATACGCCACGCGAGGCAGCTTTTTCCCGTCTTTTCCCCTCTGCCCCTCATCCAGAGGACGGTGAGAAAAGAATTCTGTTTTGTCCGGTGTCTGACCGATGGCCAGCTTCGCCAGGTGGACATTGATGGAGAGGGCGGAGTGTTTCAGCGCCTCGCTGTAAGTGAGGTCACTGATGCCGCTGCCGGGAGTCGCGTCCAGGATGATGTGATGATGCCGGGCATAGTAGGAGTAATGAGAACAGGGTTCACACATATCCAGGTACCACTTGACGTTGGCTTTGGGGTAATAAAGCTCCGTAATGACGACGCCCCGCAGCGCGACGGTTCTCCCCTCCCCCGCCGGGGCGAGACTGCCCCATGCTCCAGGGTATGACGTTTCCGGCGCGTCGACTTTACAGCGAGGCTGCATGACTTCGTGAACTCCGAGGATACGACAGCTGTCCCCCGGAGACGCGATTTTGATGTCAAAAGAGTCGAATACGGGTTTATTCGCCAGCGCCATGAGTTCTTCTTTGTCCAGCGTCAGCACGCCGTTCCGCAGTTCCGTGCGATTTCCAAACATGACGTTGCGTATATTCACGTAATCGATGGAAAGCTCCCTGCACATAATTTCTCCCTTCCGACCCCGTACAGGGTCTGTATTTCAAAGATTTTTCAAAGCAACACACAAAGCAAAGCAACACACAAAGCAACACAAACGGCATATAGTATAATTTATACGTGGAAGAATCATTGTTCGCCCGTAATTGTTAATTGGCTGAATATGTTTGGTTTTAGGACAATATTCTTCATTTGCGCAAAAAATGTTGAGAAATTTTAACTGCTGCATGAACCTTTGGGGAGAATTTTCGACCTCCGGCTTAAGTTTTGTCTGTCGGGTTCAGCTTGAACAAAACGAGGACGAAAATGTCAAAGACGGCGCTTATGAAAAAGGCTCTGGTCGATGCGCTTAAAGCGCTGGTGAAGGAAAAGAGTCTGGCAAAAATAACGGTTTCCGATATTACAGAGTACTGCGGTATCAGTCGGAATACCTTTTACTATCATTTCAACGACAAATATGATTTGATCAACTGGATTTTTTACTCCGAAACCCTTCCCGAGATCAACGCTTTTTCGGAACCAGACCGCTGGTTTGACGGTTTTGTCAGGTTATGCCGATACATGCAGGCCAACCGGGACTTCTATCTGGAAGCACTGGACTACGCGGGGCAGAATTCGCTGCAGGACTACCTCGTGGACTTCTACTTCGAGCTTCTGAAAATACATATCAACACGATCTACAGTCAGTCAGGCTGCAAACTCGCCGACGAAGAATTATTTCTGATGGCGCGCATGGAGGCGCACTCCTACGCGGGCATCGTTATGGATTGGGTAAAGCAGGGTATGCAGGACGATTACATGGCCCGCTTCGAACAGCTTCGCCGCGTGAGTATGCTGGCGGGATCCCGCTATTCCATCGCGCCCTCCGACGAGAAAACCGCCGGTCAGGAACCTGACGTCCAGAATACACAGAATACAATTCAGGTTTCGCATGTAAAATGAGTCTGAAATATGAAAAGAGTCCCCGGAGGTTTCCGGACCGAAGAATGAGATACAATAAGAGGGTACACAAAGGAGGTTCTGTCCTGTGAAAAATCTCGGGGTCGTTTACGGCGCGGGAAATCCCAACGCTCTCAGAGGGGTGGGAGAAACGGCAGTCGATTACTCTGTACCCGCTCCAAAGCGGGGAATCAATATGCTTCTGGCAAAATACAGAAAAGAGGAATACTGCACGGAAGTTCCCATGCCGAACGCCGAAATTTCCTCTGTTCCCATCCTTTCGCGTCCTCTGTCGGAGTCGAAGATCGCCCTTGTGACGGACGGAGGCCTTGTCCCCAAAGGGAATCCGGACGACGTGACGCCCTCAAACGCCAAAAAATTCTGCATCTACTCTTTTTACGGAAAAGAACAGCTCTCCCCGGAGGACTACGAAATCAGTCACCAGGGTTACAACAACGCGCTGATTCTCGAAGACCCCAATCGACTCATGCCGGTAGACGCCCTGCGCCGTCTTGAGCGTCAGGGTGTTATTGGGAAACTTTCAGACATTTTTTATACTTTAGCTGGAGTGATGACGCCCGCGGAAAACAGCGAGGCCTTCGGAGAGAAAATAGCGCTTTCCCTGAAAGAAACGGAGGCGGACGCGGTCATTCTTTCTTCGACCTGCGGCACCAGCACCCGCTGCGGGGCGATCATCGCCAGAGAAATCGAACGGGTGGGCATTCCCGTCGTTCAGGCGACCAACCTGACGAAAATTGCCGAAAGCTTCGGGGTCAACCGGATCCTCCGGGGCAACAGCGTGGAATGTGTTTTCGGAAACCCGCGCCTGTCCAGGGAGGATGAGGTGAAATATCGAGAAGAAATGGTTCAAAAAGCCCTTTGGATGCTCTCGGCGACCCCGCCCCAAAACGGCTCTCTCGTATACGCGCTGTAACCCGGCAATTTTCCGGCGGACAACCCCAT
Organism: Synergistaceae bacterium; assembly: GCA_031272035.1. NCBI lineage: Bacteria > Thermotogati > Synergistota > Synergistia > Synergistales > Synergistaceae > Synergistaceae bacterium. The sequence continues at coordinate 19,034 of JAISUO010000034.1, read as the reverse complement.
TCTTTCAATAAATTCTTTCAATAGATTCTTTCAATAATATAATGAGCGGTATGGATTGGAGGGATTTCTGCTGAGCAAAGAAGAACCGTTACGTTACGTATGCAGCAGCTGTGGTTTTTCGACCGTCACGCGCACGGGAAGATGCACGTCATGCGGGCAGTGGGGAACTCTCGAAACGGTAACGCCCGCCCCGTCCGCCAAAAACAGAAAATCACCGCGGGTGGAGGTGGTCAGCGCCGTATCCGTCACTCCCCCTCCCCGTCTTTCCTCGGGAATCGGCGAACTGGATCGCGTGCTGGGAGGAGGGCTGGTGCCCGGCGGCGTCGTGCTGATCGGAGGACAGCCGGGAATCGGCAAATCGACGCTTCTGCTCCAGGCCGGAGGACGAATGGCAGCCGCGGGGCTTTCCGTGCTTTACGTTTCGGGCGAGGAGTCAAACGCTCAGGTGGCCCTGCGGGCGAAACGGCTGGGAGTGGCTTCGAAGAACCTGCTCCTGTACTGCGGGTCCGACCTGGAAGAAGCCCTGTCCGAACTGGAGGGCGTGGGGCTGATCATTCTGGACAGCGTACAGGCCATGCGCGCTCCGGAGGAAACCGGCTGGCCGGGAACTCCGAACCAGGTCCGCGCCGTGGCCCAGCGAACCGTGGACTCCGCCCGGGCGGCGCAAATTCCCGCCGTGCTCGTGGGGCACATCACGAAGGACGGACGGCTGGCGGGGCCGATGCTGCTGGAACATATGGTGGATACCGTGCTGACCTTTTCCGGCGAGGGCTACTCGTCCTACCGAATGCTGCGGGCGGTGAAAAATCGTTACGGCAACACGGACGAGCTGGGGGTGTTCGAGATGCGGGAAAACGGGCTCATCGCCGTCGAGGACAAGAGCGGCCTGTACTGGAACCGCTCTGACACCGCGGTGCCGGGCGTCGCCATGACGCTGGCGATGGAAGGGTCGACGCCTCTGGTGGCGGAAATTCAGACTCTGGCGGTTCTCACGACGTTTCCCTACCCCAGACGAACCTCCCGGGGCATCGAGCTCAACCGTTTTCAGCTTCTGACGGCCGTTCTGGAAAAACGGGCGGGAATCCCCTGCAGCGGCTGCGACCTCTATCTGAACATCGCCGGCGGGCTGTCTATCCAGGATCCCTCCGCGGATCTCGCGGCCTGCGTCTCTCTGGCCTCCGCGCTGAAAGACCGGCCTCTGCGCAACGACTGCTGTTATCTGGGAGAAGTCGGGCTTGCCGGTGAGGTTCGTCCTGTGACGCGGCTCGCCGCGCGTTTGAAAGAGGCCGCCCGACTGGGCCTGAAACGCGCGATTGTCAGCTCCGGAGAGCGCGGCGCCTCCGAAAGCGCGGAGTTCGCGGGGCTTGAAATCCAACGAGTGGACGACCTGGAAGAAGCTCTGAAAAAAGGAGGGCTATAGATGCAGTTCCTGAATTTATCGAAAACACAACATCAGAACCTCAGACGCGTGACTCTCCGGATTCTGTCGGCTCTGCTGTGTCTTTCCGCCTGCGCCGGACCGGCCCGGGCACAGGGAAGCGGCAGGGTGTTCGTGGCGCCTCTGAACGGCACGGTGGGGGTGCAGATGGAACAGTTCGTCACCCGAACCATTGCCGAAGCGGAAGCGGACAACGGAGGCCTGATCGTGTTCCGGCTGGATACGCCGGGAGGCCTCGTCGAGGCAACCCGAGGCATCACACAGGCGATTCTGGCCTCAAAAATTCCCGTTGTGATGTGGGTTCCCCCCGGAGGACGCGCGGCATCGGCGGGGGCGTTCATGATGCAGGCGGCGCACATTGCCGCCATGGCTTCCGGCACGAACGTCGGCGCGGCTCATCCGGTGGTGGCGTCGGGCGGCGACGTCCCGGACAGCGATATGAAAAAGAAAATCACCAATGACCTGATGGCCCAGATGCGCGCCCTGACGCAGCTTCGGGACCGCAATGAAAAAATTGCCCAGGACATGATTGAAGAAAGCCTCTCCCTGACGGCACAGGAGGCCCTTCAGGAGAACGTGATCGATATTGTGGCGGACGACCTGAACTCGCTTCTCACGGCGATACGGGGACGAACCGTGACGGTGGGAGGACGACCGGCAAAGATCGAATTTGCGAACAACCTGCCCGCCTCCGTGGAAATGACGGGGCAGGAACGTCTGATTCAGTTTCTTTCCAGCCCTGACATCGCCTACCTGCTGCTGGTGGGCGGTATGCTCGCCATTTTCTACGAGATCATCACGCCGGGCGGTTTTGTCCTTGGCGTAACGGGCGCGATCATGCTTCTGCTGGGCAGTATCGGGCTCAAAATGCTGCCCTTCAACTGGGCGGGAATCGCCCTGGTGGGCGCGGGCGTCATCGTCATGGGCATCGATCTGCTGGTGGGCGGCGTGGGTATTTTGAGCCTGCTGGGCATCGCCGTCATCGTCGCCGGAGGCGTTTTTCTGTTTCGGGCCCCCGGAGGAGAGCTGCTGCACGTATCCGTCAGCCTTCTGGCGGGGATGGCAATCGCCCTGGGCCTGTGCTTCGCCGTTTTCGCGCTGATCATCGCGAGGAGCCTGCGCGCCAAAATTTCCACGGGACAGCAGGGCCTGATCGGGCTTGACGTGGAGGTTATCGAAGACCTCTCCCCCGAGGGCATGGTCAAATGTCACGGAGAGCTCTGGAAGGCCCGAAGCGGCCGAGCGACCCCCCTGTCAAAGGGGACCTGGGCGGTGGTCGTGGCGCTGGAAGGCATCGTCCTGATCGTGGACGAAAAAAATCATAAGTTGAAATCATAAATCGACCGAAGAGGATTTTCATGAATTTAACAATTTTGGGAGCGGGAAGCTTTGGAACCGCCATGGCGCATTACGCGGCGCAGAGGGGATATGACGTCCGCCTCTGGTGCCGGAACCCGGCTCAGGCGGAGGCCATCAACAGGACGCGCATCAATCCCCGTTATCTGAGAGGACACCCGCTGGACGCGAAGGTCACAGCCAGCCCGGACTTCGAGGAGTCTATCACCTTTTCTCCCCATGTCGTTCTCGCCGTCCCCGCGCAGTACCTTCGGGGCGTTTTGCAGAGGGCGCTTCCCGTCGTCATGGCTGGAAAGAAGCCGGTGAAGTTTCTGAGCCTCGCCAAGGGAATCGAAATCGCCACGGGCAAACTGCCTCACCAGATCGCGGAGGACGTGTTTGCCGCCGCCGAACCCGAGGCCCTCTTTTGGGGGACCCTTTCCGGCCCCAGCCACGCGGAGGAAGTCATTCGGAACCTTCCCACGGCGGTGGTCGTCGCCTCGAAATCCCTGGAGATCGCTGAGGAATGGCAGAGTCTTCTGAACAGTCCGCACTTTCGCATCTACACCAGCAGCGACCTTTCGGGCGTAGAGCTGGGAGGGGCTGTGAAAAACGTCATCGCCATCGCCGTGGGAATTGCGGAGGCCCTGAATTTTGGAGACAACGCGAGAGCGGCCCTGGCGACCAGGGGGCTGGCCGAGATTATGCGCATGGGCTCGGCCCTCGGCGCTTCTCCGCTGACTCTGGCGGGGCTTGCGGGCACGGGAGACCTGATGGTCACCTGCTACAGCCATCACTCCAGGAACCTGCGCTTCGGCATCGCCCTGGGGCAGGGACTGAACATTCAGGAGGCCGCTTCGGAGATCGGGCAGGTGGTCGAAGGCGCCCACACGGTAAAAGCTCTCGTGGCCTGGGGGAAGGAGACGGGCATCGAACTGCCCATCGCCGAGGGCGTCCACGCGATTCTCTACGAGGGAGCCTCCATCGAACAGGCTCTGGAAAAACTGCTCTTCCGCGAACCTCGTCCGGAAATGCGCAAAACGACGCCGCAGACCTGATTTTTATGAGCGGTCTCCCACCCTGTTTTGCGCATCGCGCTATTATATTAAATAAAGGGGTCCGAACTCCGTGCCGACGTCATTGAGCGAGAGAGAAACCTTTCTGTTTAAATCCGCGCCTCTGGGAAAGGCAATTGCGACGCTTGCCGTTCCGACGATCATCAGTCAGATTATCGCCATGGTCTATAACCTTGCCGACACCTGGTACATCGGGCAGCTCGGCGACAACAGTCAGGTGGCGGCGGTGACCATTGCCTATCCCCTTTTCTGGGGACTGACGGCCATCGCCAATCTTTTCGGAATCGGCGGCGGAAGCCTGATTTCCGCCGCGCTGGGACGGGAAGATTACCGTCTGGTGAAAAAGCTTTCTTCTTTTTGTCTGTGGACGACCGTCGGAACGACCTCCGCCCTGTCACTGGGGGTGTTTACCGGCGGCGCGCCGTTCATGATGCTGCTGGGAGCGGATGCGGAGACCCTTCCTTATGTTCGGGATTATCTTTTCTGGGTTCTTGTAATCGGCGGAGTTCCCACCGTTCTGAACATGTTTCTGGCCCATCTCGTCCGCTCGGTGGGCGCGTCGAAACAGGCGGCCCTGGGCATGTCGCTGGGCGGCGTTCTCAACATTCTTCTCGACCCGCCCTTTATTTTCTCCTGGGGACTGGGAATGCACATCGCCGGGGCCGCGCTGGCGACCTGTATTTCCAACATCGCGGCAACTCTTTATTTTTTAGCGTTTTTCTGGAAAATCCGCCAAAAAACGGTTCTCTCCCTGAGCCCCTGGAATTTTTGGTGCGGCCGGAAGACCGTCGCGCAGGTGTTTTCCGTCGGCCTGCCCTCCGCGCTGCAGGTTTTTCTCGCCGTATTCTCCACGGCGGTGCTGAACAACCTGATGTCCGCCTACACTTCCATCGCTGTGGCGGCCCTTGGGATCGTCAAAAAAGTGGACATGGTTCCGGCCAGCATCGTACAGGGTCTGTCGAACGGCGTTTTGCCGCTTTTGGCGTACAACTACGGATCGGGAGACCAAAAACGCATGAAACTGGCTCTGAGATATTCGCTCATCGTGTCCATCATCTTTACGGGATCCTGTGTCGCGTGTCTGGAAATTTTCGCGCCGAGGTTCATCCAATTTTTTATCGACAAACCAGAAACCATCTCCCGAGGCGCTTTTTTCATGCGCCTGCACTGCATGGCAATGCCCTTTCTCTCCCTCACTCTGCTGTTCACGGCGCTGTTCCAGGGTACCGCTCAGGGGGGCAAAGCCCTGATCGTGTCCCTGTTTCGCAAGGGCATTGTGGACGTACCTCTCATGGTTCTGATGAACCGGCTGGTTCCCATGACTGGATTGATGATGGTGCAGCCGATTCTGGATTTTCTGTGCGCGGGGCTGGCTTTTGTGCTCTATCGGCACGGAGGCGGCAAGAAATAAGCCCTTCAGTTTTCTGCAGTTTACAGTTCCCGGGCTTTTTCCTTCTTCCATCGGTTGTGAAGCCAGAACCACAGTTCAGGTCGAAGGTCGATCATCCTTTCCACAGCGCCGGAGATGGATTGCGTCACCTGAGCGATTCGGTCAAGGCGGTCACCGTTCTCCGGAACGGGAAGCGGCGGAAAAAACTCCGCCACGTGGCAAAAGGGTTTTTCTCTGCGGATGGATATGGGGACGACGGGAACGGAAGCCAAAAGGGACAAAACGGCCGGCCCCGTGGCGTGGGTGCACTCATGGCCCATGAAGGGCAAAAGGATGCCCCCGATCCAGGAGATGTCCACCAGCATGGCGATGTGCCCGCCGGATCTCAGAACTCTCACCATTTCCAAAGTCGAGGTGTTCTTGGGCAAAAGTTTTATTCCGGTGTTTTTTCGGTAGCGCTCCACCAGAGCGGAAAGGTCCCTGTCTCTCATGTTCTGGGATACGATATAAAAGTCCCGGGATTTCCGTCCGGACTTCAGATATTGAGCGTACCAGGACGCCATGAGCTCCCAGTTGCCGTAATGGGCGCTGACGAAAAGCGCGCCTTTTTTTTCTCCCTGGAGGGATTCGAGATACTGGAGACCCTGCACCTCCCTTATCCAGTCCAGAGCCTGGGCGGGGTCCCTCTGCAAAGCGAGAATTTCGGTTACGGTCCAGGCCAGGTGACCGTAAAGGGAGCGACGCAGCTTTTTGCGCCAGGCCCCCGGGCGGTCCGGATATACCATCGCCAGGTTCGAGAGGATGCGCTCGCCTCTCGGGCGGAACGCGTTTAAAACGCCTTTCAGAAAACAGGTCAGACCGGAAGCGCGCCAGCCCGGACGAACGGACTTACGAAGGGCCTCCAGAGCCCATACTGCGGCTTTCAATCATTTTCCCGCTTTCGGCTGACGGAACTGTAAAGCTCGATCAGAGACTCCGCAGCGTTGGCGGAACTGAATTTTTCCTTCAAAAAACGACGGGCGCTCACCGAAGCCCCTCTTCCCTCTTCGGAGCGGGCAGCTTTGAGAACCTCGACCCAGGCGTCCTGAGAGTCCTCCCCGGCTGCCAAATAGCCTTCTCTGCCCAGAAGCCCCCCAAGCAGTGAAGATTTGCGGGCCACGACAGGGATGCCCTGCATTGTCGCCCAGGCGGCCAGAAGCGCGTTCGAGGGAGCGTCGTCCACAAATATCGCTCCTCCCGAAACGGGGGCGCTTCCCGTTTTTTTCACCGGAGCCGTCTCCCAGGCCAGGGCTTCCACCGCCTTCTGAAGGGGCTCCGTGGGAGGCAGCGCCAGCAAAAGCGCGGAAAGAGACTCGGGGGAATCACCCGTCAGAGCGACTTTGGTTTCGAAGGTGGGCTTCACCAGACTTTCTCCCTCCAGGGTCTGCTCCGGGAAAAGGCGGGTGGGGTGCCCCTGCCAGGCGGGGGATTCCTCCAGGAGGGTATGCACCGTGCGGGCCCTGAGGCGAATGAACCTCCACCAAAAAGGCGGGTTACCCCAGAGATGCCAGAGGTCGCCCCGAAAGAGCACCACGGCCAAACGCTCGAACATCGTCAAAGATTTCCAGGAAAGAACGCCCTCCACGCGAATGTCCTTCGTTCCTCCCGCGACATAGACCTGCACCGGAAAACCGGCCGTTTTCAGGGCGGTCGCCAGATTCCCCACCATCGAGGCCTCCCAGGGACGATGAAAACCCGAAACATACCAAATGCAGTTTTTCATAATATTCTCCGATTGTCGATTAATTGTCGTTTATCTTCAGTTGAATTCACTTAAATTCAATTAAAGGCGATGAGATGAAAGCGTTTTTTACCCATGCGAACAAAAACGTATCGCCCGCAGAGCAGCGTCTCTTTCGACAGCAAAGCGCCTTCCTCCTCCACCCGTTTTTCATTGAGGGTAACTCCTCCCTGCTTGATAGCGCGCTTCGCCTCTCCCCTGCTTTCACAGGCTCCGCAGGCCACAAGGACGTCTACCACCGTTCCGGGCAAAGGCTGAGAGAGGACGGAAAAGGGCATTTCTTCTTTGAGCATCCCGAACGTCTCCTCTCCGACTTCCGAAAGACGAGCCGAACCAAAGAGGACCTCGCTGGCGGTTACGACGCTTTCCGCCGTGGACTCTCCGTGAACGAGCCGGGTTATCTCGAAGGCCAGACGGCGCTGGGCCGTCCGCAATGCCGGATTTTTTGCGTGTTCTTCCATGAGCGCCGAAATGTCTTCAAGAGACAGAAATGTGAAAAGTTTCAGCAGACGCTCCACATCTCTGTCGTCGGAGTTGATCCAGAACTGATAAAAACGGTAAGGGCTGGTTCGCTTCGGGTCCAGCCACACCGCCCCGTCCTCCGTCTTGCCAAACTTGGTTCCGGCGGCGGTCAGGAGCAGAGGCTGAGTCAGGCCGAAGACCTCGCCCTCCGTGGTTTTGCGAACGTAATCCACGCCGGCCACCAGATTGCCCTGCTGGTCGTTTCCGCCCATCTGCAGGCGGCAGCCGTATTTTTCATAGAGCTGACGAAAATCCATGGACTGGAGGAGGACGTAGGAAAACTCCGTATAGGAAATGCTTTTATCGGGATCCGTCAGGCGGCTTTTGACGTAGTCGCGCGCGATGAGGGCATTGACGGAAAAATGTTTGCCCACGTCCCGAAGGACATCCAGGAAGGAAAACTCCGACAGCCAGTCGTAGTTGTTGACCAGCACCGCGGAGTTCTTCCCGCAGTCGAAGTCCAGAAAGTGCGCCAGCTGAGGACGGACTCCCTCCACGTTTTTCCGCACTTCTTCGATGGTGATGAGGTTGCGCTCCTTACTCTTTCCGGAGGGATCTCCGATGAGGCCGGTTCCCCCTCCCGCAAGGGCAATGGGACGATGTCCGCATCGCTGAATCCAGGCCAGAGCCATAATGGGGATGAGATGCCCCACATGCAGACTGTCCGCCGTAGGGTCGAATCCGATGTAAATTGTGGTCATTCCCTCGTTCAGAACTTCCTGCAATTTTTCCGGAGCGCTGCACCACTCCACGAGGCCACGGGACTGTAAAATTTCATATGCGTTGATTTTCTGACCGTCAGGCGGCATCAAAAACCCTCCATAAATACATAAATTTCATTGAATACATAATCTTTATTTCTTCTGGGCCCGGTTGCTCATCGTCTCCAGGAGTGTACGGGTCGAAACCAAAAGCGGCATCAGCTCGCTGGCGTTCGCGGCGTTTTTCAGCTCTACCCGCAGATTTTCCAGGAGCTTCGCGATGCTGTCCACCGCCAAGACGGCCTCGTTGTCGCCCTTCCACGCGGGCTGCGGCTCGGGAAGGGGCTGAACCGGAACGGCAACGGGCTGCCCGGACCGAAGAACGACCTCGGACGAGAGCGCCAGTTCCTGATTTTTCATGGGAACCAGAGAACGCATTCCCGCCTCCTGAAGCGAAGCGGCAAAAGCATGCGACGCCTTGCGCTCGCCGTGCACAACGAAAAAAAGCGGGTTGGGCCCGATATGTTTCGCCCAGGCCAAAAGGTCGTCCCGATCCCCGTGAGCCGAAAATCCGCCCAGGGTATGAATCTGCGCCCTGACCGTAACGTCTTCCCCCGCGATGCGCAGGTCCTTTTCCCCGTCGACGATGCGACGCCCCAGCGTCCCGTAGCTTTGGTACCCCACAAAAATAACGTGGTTCTGGGGATTCCAGACCGCGTGTTTCAGATGATGGACAACCCGCCCTCCCGTACACATGCCGCTTCCCGCGATGACGATGCAGGAAGAAACGTCGTTGATTGTCCGGGACTGCTCGGCAGACGTAACGAAAGTCAGCCCTTTGGGCCTGAAGGGTTCCTGCCCGTCGGAGATGCACTTCTGTATGTCCTCCGAGAGAGTGTCGGAATACTGGCGATAAAGCTCCGTGGCCCTGGCCCCCATGGGGGAGTCGAAGAAGATGGGAAGATCGTCGGGTATCAGGCCATCCTGCTGCATCAGGAAAAGTTCGTAAAGAAGCCTCTGGGCCCGGTCGATGACAAAACTGGGGATGATGACCTTTCCCCTGTCCCGAAGGGCGCTGGTGATTACCTCCCGAAACTCCTTCCGCGTCTGGTTCAGATTTCTGTGGAGACGATCGCCGTAGGTGGACTCTATAAGGACGTAATGGGCTTTGTCCAGTACGGAGGGAGGCGGCTCCACTACGGCTTCCTGCTGTCCTAGGTCTCCGCTGAACACCAGCCGCACCTCGTTTTCCGGTTCTCTGAGGTTCAGGGCGACAGACGCGCTTCCCAAAATGTGGCCCGCGTTGTAGTAGCAGGCCTCCATGCCGGGCAGGATCTCGTAAGGCGTCGCGTAGTCCACAGGCTGTAAAAGCGCCATGGTATTGGAGACGTCCTTTTCGTCGTAGAGCGGCTCCGCAGGCGGCAGGCCCCTGCGGGAGTTTTTTCTGCTCTTCCACTCCGCCTCTTCCTTCATGAGGTGGGCGGAGTCGCGCCAGAGAACATCCAGCAGTTCCACCGCCGTCCGGGTCACCCAGATTTTTCCCTTGAACCCCTGACGAACCAGCAACGGAACCCTTCCCGAGTGATCCATGTGGGCATGAGTCAAAAGCACCGCGTCGAGCTTTCCCGGATCGACCAAAGGAGACTCCCGGTTCCGCTCGTCTTCGTTGCGCCCCTGATGAATACCGCAATCCACAAAAATCCTTCTGCCGCCACATTCGACAAGATAATTGGAACCAGTGACCTCCTGGGCGGCTCCCAGAAATCTGACTCTCAAGACATCTCCCCCCTACACGACGGGCTCACGTTTCATGATACACCGAATACACGTTCCTTCGCCAATTTTGGATTCAACTTCCAGCGAACCGCCGATCAGCGACATTCTTTCCTTCATGTTGGCCAGGCCCCGATGTCCCTCCACCCGCAGTTTTTCGTGGTCGAAACCGGAATCGAAGCCCTTCCCGTTGTCCTGAACTTCAAAAACGACGCTGCCGTCTCTTTCGAACATCCGGGCGCAAATTTCCGTCGCCTCGCCGTGGCGGACGGCGTTGGAAACGGCCTCCTGAAAAATACGGACCAGAGAAAGCGTCCGTTCGGACCCCAGGTCGATGGACTCGTCCAGCTCCACGGACACGCGCACCTCGTAGCTTTGAGAAAGACGCTCCGAAAGCTCCGACAGCGCGTCCGCGGACTTCAGCTCCACCCAGGGGGGGGCCAGTTCGTCACAAAGCCCTCGAAGTTCGCGGACCACAGTCCTGGCCAGCAGTTCCGTCTTTTTGATTCGAGCGCGGGTGTCCTCGCCTTCTTCCAGAGACATGTGAATCTGCTGCAAAAGCGCCGTGATGTCCTGCAGGGGACCGTCATGAATCTCCCGGGCCATATCCAGCCGCTCCGTCTCCTGCACCTGCACAATATCCCGCACGTAGCGGTTGCGGAGGTTGTCGCGCTCCACCGCCGCGTGAGCGAACCGGGTCAGGGCGTTGTGGACGCTTTCGATTTCCTTCACCGCCCGTAAATCAATGGTGCTGGGGGTATCCCGCCCCATCCGGAGATCGTCAATTTCGGCCACCAGCCCCTGCAGAGGCGAGATCAGCCGCCGCCAGAGCAGGCGAATGGCCAGAATGCTGCCCAGAGACATGACGACGATCAGAACCGGCCAGGGACGTCCCACCCGCACCAGTCCTCCCAGAAGCTGATCCCAGGAGACGGCGGCCACCACGTAGCCTCGACCCTGGTCCATGGGATAAATCGCCATGGTGTACTGATGCCCCACCTTATCTTCGACCCGGATGGCCGTCCCCATGGGCAGGCCCGGTTTCCAGAGCTCCGCGATGGCGGAAGTCCCCGGGGAGGACATGATGATCCTTCCGTCCGCGCCGATGTAGGCGACGCCCCCCGGAATGGCCAGTCCCCAGGAAAAGACCCTGTAGCGCGTCGAGGAGAGAAAGGGTTCTTCCGGCAGGCTCCAGCTTCTGCCCTCGGTACTCAGGCGATACGCCATTCCCTCCGCAAGGTCCTGCACATAGGAACTCACCGTGGCCTCCATGGCCCGCTCCTGAGTGAAATGTGCAAAAGCTGCCACCATCAATACAGCTACGGGTGGCAGCATCAGCGCGCCTAAAAGAAGCGCCAGCAGATTCTTTTTTAAAAAATTCAGCCAGGGCGTTCTGACAACTAAAAATTTAATCTTCCAACAGCTCCTCCAAAGTGACCACTCCATACTTCAGAGCCAGAAGCAGCGCCTCCGTTTTATTCTTGGACCCCAGTTTGTCGTAAATGGAAGCGAGGTGGGTCTGAACGGTCCGCTCGCTGATGAAAAGCCTGCCCGCAACCTCCTTGCTGGAAAGTCCTTTCGCCGCCAGGACGAGAACCTCTCTCTCCCGGGTGGAAAGTTGTTCCGGATCAAAATCTCTTTCTCCCATGACCGAGGCGACTTCCGGATCGAGATAAAGCCCTCCCCGGGCCACCGTGGCAATCGCCGTCGTCAGTTCCTTGGGCGTGACGGTCTTCAGGACGAACCCCCGGGCCCCCGCACGCAGAGAGGCCATGACATACTGCTGCGCATCGTAAGAGGTCAGCATGATCGTGGCCGTCTGAAGCCCCGCTTCCTTGACCTTCTGCACGACAGACACTCCATCCATGCCCGGCATCCGAATGTCCAAAAGCGCCACATCGGGTTTGAGGTCCTGAATCTGCTGCCACGCTTTCAGACCGTCTTCCGCTTCTCCTACGAGTTCGAGCGAACTTTCTCTCCTCAAAAATTCCGCGATTCCCGCTCTCGTCAAAGGATGATCATCGGCTAAAATCACTTTAATCGGCATGGGAAACTTCTCCTTCCAACAAACTTTTTTCTTTTCTTAATTGCTCTTAATTGCTCGTGTTATTCCTGGTAAAACCAACTTTGCAATTTCTATAATTCTACAGTCAAAAGTCACTCTTCATCCAAAGCCTAACAGGCTGTCAAAATACGAACAAGAGCAAAGCTACTGACAATAAAGAAGAGCAGGCAAGAGAAGACAGGACAGGAGAAGAAGTTTTCGTCGCCGCCGCCGCGCTCAGGCCCCCGGCAGCCCGATCTCCCGTTCGATGGGGCGCAGGGCCTCGATGGTCTGCTCGATCAGCTCGTCCAGAGAAATTCCCATTCGTTCGGCCCCCTTCTGAATGACTTCGCGATCCACGCCCCGGGCAAAGGTTTTATCCTTCCATTTCTTTTTGACGGACTTTACTTCCAGGTCCGCGAGGGACTTCGACGGGCGGACGAGTCCGGCCGTGATCACAAGCCCCGTCAGTTCGTCCACGGCGAAAAGAACTTTTTCCATATCGTTTTCCGGCTCCACGTCCGAGCAAATCTCATATCCGTGAGACTGGACCGCGTGGATGATCCCCTCGTCAATTCCCGCCTCCCGAAGCAGCTCCGGCGCAAGGTTGCAGTGACGGGCGGGATCGCTCATGGTCCGCTCCCAGTCGATGTCGTGGAGGATGCCCACCACTCCCCACAGGGACTCGTCGCCGCCCATCCGCCGCGCAAAATGGCGCATGACCCCCTCTACGGCAAAGGCGTGTTTGATATGGCTTTCATCCTGGTTATATTTTTTTAAAAGCGACAAAGCTTCATCTCTTGTGGGAACCAAATCCGTTTCCTCCTTCGGGGTCGCGCGGACACCTTCTGACTTCTTTATTTTTCTCTTTATAATTTTATCTTTATTTTTTGGCTTCGCTTCTTTTATTTATTCGCTTCTTCTGTTCAACTGAGGCGTGAAGGAAGCCGCCTGCCTCATCCATTCCCGCGCTTCCTCCACTTTTTCCGGGGCCATGGCCTCGAAAATCACGTCCGTTTCCTCCCGCAGCTCCACCGCCAGCCTGTCTGGATAGGGCACCATGTAGACCACCCGGACAAGCCCCGCGTTCAATATGGATTTCGTACACATGGAACAGGGCTCATGAGTACAGTAAAGGGTTCCTCCGTCCGTGGCGATTCCCATGCGGGCCGCCTGGGCAATGGCGTTTCCCTCGGCGTGGGACCCCCGGCACATCTCCTGACGTTCCCCCGAAGGGATCCCCAAAATATCCCTCAGACACCCCACGTCGAAAGAATGCGCTGTGCCTCTCGGCGCCCCATTGTATCCCGTGCTGACGATCTGCCTGTCCCGAACGATTACGGCCCCCACCCGCCTGCGGAGACAGGTGCTTCGCATTGCGGCCATCATCGCGATCGTCAAAAAATACACATCCCACTCCGGTCTTGCGTTTTGCAGCGCCATGTTCCTCTTTACATGCCCTTCTTTAACAAACTCATTTTAGCTTTAAATTGATTTTAATTTAACATTAATATCAATCACTGACTTCAAACCCATTTTGATTATTTTGCCTCGAAATATATTTCCCTCTGGCGCAACTCTCAAAAACACATTATAGTGTTTCATTATATCATCGATGCATCCGCGTCATGGGGGCAGGAAGACAGAGGATTCAAAATTCATGCAGGCCGGGAATCTGTGCAGCCGAAATTCATACAAATCGAAAGGATCGCGATGAAAATTTCCACGCCGAAATATCTGCGCAAAAGTCAACGGAGCCTGACAATCGCGTTGCTGTGTCTTTTTCTGTGCGTTCAGTGGGGGCCTCTTTCCGATGAAAGAGGAAGATGGGGAATCGCCTCGGGCAATCCCTTCGTCTGGGAGGTGGTTCTGACCTTCGACGACGGCCCGCGGGAGAACGGCGTACATGAGCTGCTGACGGTTCTGCGGGAACTCCGGACTCCGGGAACGTTCTTCCTGGTGGGCAAGTTCGCCGAACGTTACGAAGAGATCACCCGGGCCATCGACCAATCCGGCAATATGATCGAGAACCACAGCTACACACACCCCAAACTCTACACCCTGTGGCTGGAAAAGGTCATCCGCGAGACGGAGCGATGCAATGAAGTCATGGACAGGCTGAACATCCGGACTCCCCGCTTCATGCGACCGCCCGGAGGGGGATTCGGCCTCGTGATCTTCAAAGCCATGCGGCAAATGAACATGAAGCTGGGGCTCTGGAGCGTGAACACCGCCGACTACACGGGACGGAACGCGGAAACCATCACGGCCCAGGTGCTGGGAGACGTCCGGCCCGGCGCCGTGATCCTGATGCATTCGGGGGTCCCCGAAACCGTCCGGGCCCTGCCGGGAATCGTAAAGGCCCTCCGCGAACGGGGATACCGCTTCGTTACCCTGCAGGAGCTGTGGGACGGGGGAAAGGTATAAACCGATGTTTCCGGTTGCGGCAAAAAGCCCCTTCGCTCTGCTGTGGAACATCTCCGCCGGAAGCAGAGCTCTTTACTGCGTCTCCTTCTCGGCCATGCTCGCCTCGACGTTCTGCGGTTTCCTCCTGCCTCAGGCGATTCGTTTCGTGGTGGACAGCGTGATCGGAGACGTTCCTCCGACCTCGTATTTTTCGGGAGCCTTTTCCGGTCTGACCACGGGGCTTGCTCAAGCCATGAGCGAAAATCGGGCGTTCATCGTTCTGCTGGTGACCGGAATCTCCGTCGCCGGAGAGCTGCTGGGATTTATTCACCGCCGGACGCTCTCCATGGCCGCGGAGAGCCTGACAAAGCGCCTTCGAGACGCGCTCTACACCCACATCCAGCACCTGCCCTACGCCTGGCACATCGATATTCAAACCGGAGACATCGTTCAGCGATGCACCTCTGACGTGGACGTCGTCCACAACTTTATGTCCGCCCAGGTCGTGGAGGTGGTCCGCACTCTGGCTCTGATCGTTTTCGCCACTTCGATCCTGCTTTCCATGAACGTGGCCCTGTCCCTTCTCTCCTTCGCCTTTCTGGTCGTGACCTTTCTCACGTCCTTTTTCTTTCTGCGAAGGACCGCTCCCCATTTTCAGGCGGCGGACGAGGCGGAAGGCGAACTTCTGGCCGCGGCTCAGGAGAATTTCACGGGAGTTCGGGTGGTGCGGGCCTTCGGACGCGAGCTCTACGAAACCGAACGCTTTGACCTGCGAAACCGCCGCTACGCCGGCCTCTGGGTGAAACTGGGGAACCTGCTCAGTCTTTACTGGGGGCTGGGGGACCTGCTGACCGGCCTCCAGATGGTCACGATCTGCGCCGCCGGAGCCTGGCAGGCCGTCGAAGGAAACGTCACGGTGGGAGAATTCATCGTATTTCTGACCTACAACTCGATGATCATCTGGCCGGTTCGCGGATTGGGAAGGGTTCTCGCCGAAGCGGGAAGGACCGGAGTCTCCCTCTCTCGTCTGTTGGAAATTCTGCGCGCACGGGTCGAAGACGACCCGCCGGATGCCCTCGTTACCCCCATTCGCGGCGACATCGAATTCCACCGCGTCAATTTTTCCTACGGCGGAGCGCCGGTGCTGCGGGACCTTTCCTTTACGATAAAACAGGGGACAACGCTGGGCATACTGGGAGCGACCGGCTCCGGCAAAACCACCATCGCCCACCTCCTGTGCCGGCTGTACGATCTGAAGGAAGGAGAAGGCGAAATCCGGATCGGCGGGACGGACATTCGAAAATACAAACGCGCATGGCTGCGGGAAAACATCGGCATTGTGCTTCAGGAGCCCTTTCTCTACTCCCGCACCATCCGCGAGAACATCGCCTCCCTCCGCCCGGACTGCCCCGTCGAGGAAATTCGCGAAGCCGCTGCGGCGGCCTGGCTGGACGAGGCCATCGAACATTTTTCGCTGGGATACGACACCCTGGTGGGAGAACGGGGCGTCACCCTTTCCGGCGGGCAGAAGCAGAGAGTGGCCATTGCCCGAACACTGCTCAAAAAACCGACGATCATGATTTTCGACGACTCCCTCTCCGCGGTGGACACCGAAACGGACGCGAAGATCCGCAGCGGCCTCCATCAGAGAACGAAAGGCGTTACCACACTGATCATTGCCCACAGACTCACCTCTGTTTCAGGCGCAGACCGGATCATGGTTCTGGAAAACGGTAAAATCGCGGAAATCGGCACTCCCGCCGAGCTGCTGAAACGCAACGGGTTTTACAGGCGAATTCACGACATGCAGCGGAACTCGGAAGAGGAACTGTCCGAAGAAATGGAGTTTCCACATGCAGTTCCATGAGGACGAATTTTCCGACCGACCCTTTCGGCTGGGAGTATGGGCCGCGATGCTCCCCTTCTTTCGACCCTACCGTCGAACGGTGGCCGCAGCCCTGTCCCTCATGCTCGCCTGTTCGGTGATCGACGTCTGCATCCCCTTATATCAGAAGTATTTCATTGACGCCTTCATCATTCCCAAAGTTTCGAGAGGCATCCCCGCCGCGGCCCTGGCCGGAGCCGCCGTGATCCTCCTGGAGTTCCTGTTCGTGGCGATCTTCACGAGAATGGCGATTCGAGTGGAGCTGGGGTTTTCCCGGGACCTGAAGAAGGCCTGTTTCGACCACCTGCAGACGCTCTCCCTTTCCTATTACAACACGACGCCGGTGGGTTACATTCTGGCCCGGGTTCTCTCGGACACCGACAAAATTGGAATGCTGGTGGCCTGGGGACTCGTCGATCTGATGTGGGGGCTTTCTTACGTGGTCTTCGCCGTGGTTTCGATGCTCCTGCTGGACCTGAGGCTGGGCCTGTGGTTCACGGGGCTTCTGCCGGTCCTGGCGCTGATCACGTTCTGGTTCCAGAACAAAATCCTGCGTCACAACCGAAAAGTCCGCCGGGCGAACTCCTTCATAACGGGCGCTTTCAACGAGGGGATTCTCGGAGCCCGCACGTCGAAAACCCTCGTGGTCGAGGACCTCAACGCGGTGGAGTTCTCCGGTCTCTCCGGGGAAATGTACCGGGAGACCATACGAGCGGCCACTCTGAGTGCCATCTACATGCCCGTGATGATGGCTTTCGGGTCCTTCGCCGTGGCCATGATGCTGGCTCAGGGGTCCTCGTACATCCTGAAGGGGTCCATGGCCTTCGGAACGCTTTCGGCGCTGATTTCCTACGCCATCAACATTCTTGAGCCCATACAGCACCTGTCCCGATTCTTTTCGGACGCCACCGCCACGGGAGCCAACATCGAACGCGTCGATGCCCTGCTGAAGCGAAAACCGGAAATCACGGATTCCCCCGAGGTCACGGAAAAGTACGGCGACAGCTTCCACCCCCGACGGGAGAACTGGGAGCCCCTCTTTGGCGACATTCGCTTCGACGACGTGACTTTTCAGTATCCCGACGGCGACGAGGAAGTCCTTTCCCACTTCAGCCTGGACATACCGGCAGGAACCTGCCTGGCCATCGTCGGAGAAACCGGAGCGGGCAAGTCAACTCTGGTCAACCTGGCCTGCCGCTTTTTCGAGCCCACTTCCGGAAGAATCCTTATCGACGGGCGGGACTATCGGGAACGTTCACAGTTGTGGCTGCATTCAAACATCGGCTGCGTGCTGCAGACGCCGCATCTTTTCTCGGGAACGATCCGCGACAACGTCCGTTACGGGCGTCTCGACGCCACCGACGAACAAATTCTGGAGGCCATTCATCTGGCGTCAGCCGACGCCGTTTTGAGAAAACTTCCTCAGGGGCTCGACAGCGACGTGGGCGAAGGCGGCGACCGGCTCTCCACGGGGGAAAAACAACTCGTCGCCTTTGCCCGGGCTCTGTTGGCCGACCCGCGGATCTTCGTCCTGGACGAGGCCACGTCGTCCATCGACACCGAAACGGAACGGCTGATCCAGAACGCCATATCGAAGGTTCTGCAGGGTCGGACCTCCTTCCTGATCGCCCATCGTCTCTCGACGATCCGGGCCGCCGACCTCATCCTCGTGGTGCGGGACGGTAAAATTATCGAAAGAGGAACACATCGGGAACTGCTGCGCAAAAGGGGATACTATCTTAAACTTTGGTCGATGCAGTATGAAGAGGACATCACAGACGCCTGGGCGTCTAAAGAAACGAGGGGAAACGTATGAAACGAGGTTCGAAAATAAAAACCGTGGCGATTGCGGGAGCGGGAACGATGGGCTCCTCCCTGGCCCAAATTTTTGCGCGTTACGGCTACAGCGTAGTTCTGTATCTCAGAAGACGAGAGGGAATCGACAAAAGCCAGGCGCTGATCTCCATCAACCAGCGCGCTCTGATCGAACAGGGGGATCTGACGCCCGACGAGTCGAAAGCCCTGTTGGAGCGCATCGTCTGGACGACAGAGACGAATGACCTGTGCCGGTCGGATTTTCTTGTGGAGGCGATCACCGAGGACATGGACGCCAAACGCCTCTTCTGGAACGAGGCTTCTTCCCTCCTCCCGGAGGACGTCGTACTCACCACCAACACCTCCGGGCTCTCCATCACGGCTATGTCGGAATCGGTGCGCCTTCCGGAAAGATTCTGCGGTATGCACTGGATCAACCCGCCCCACATCGTGCCTCTGGTGGAGGTCACAGGCGGCGCCCGAACCTCTGAAGAAACCCTCGAAATCGTAAGCGACGTGGCGCTTTCTCTGGGGAAACATCCGGTGACGGTGCGGGGGGATCCCCAGGGATTCATCCTGAACAGGCTTCAGTTCGCCCTTCTGCGGGAAGCGCTCTCCATCGTCGAAAAGGGGCACGCCTCCATAAAAGACGTGGACGACGTCATGAAATACGGACTCGGGATGCGCTACGCCTGTATCGGCCCCTTCGAAACCGTGGACCTCGGAGGGCTGGACACTTTTTACCGCATCGCGAGTTATCTCTTCGCCGACCTGAACGACGAGAAAAAACCCTCCGGACTTCTCTCGAAACTCTACCATGAGGGCGCTTACGGAACAAAGGCCGGCCGCGGTTTTTACGACTACAGCGG
>JAISUO010000033.1 GCA_031272035.1 Synergistaceae bacterium | reverse complement strand
AGGGGCAAATGAGGGTGATGGGCTGCTCCGGATACGCCGCATACGCCGCTCCCGATACAAACACACACACAAACGCCGCTGCTGCCAGTAACAACTTCCTCATAACACATTACCTCCCTCGTTTTTTAAGTACCGGGCGTTAGATCTGTTTTGAGTTCATCGTTTCTGAGCCGACCCAAATCTTCTGCGCGCACAAACAGAAACAAAAAATTAATTACTTATTGGATAAGAACATGATACACATTTTTCGTCTAAAAATACAGAGCCTTCGTCAGGTGTACAACCCTTTGATGAAACCGTCACTTTGCGCGGGCCGTCCGATAAAAATCTTTCAGACGCGCCCAGGATTCCAGCAGGGACTCCTGATGGAGCGTCCGAACGTTGAAACGCAGCAGGGTAAAGACGATCTGCACCGCAATACCGATACCGAAGGCCGCAATGACAGTGCCCCATCCCGCTCGCCCGCCCAGGATCCAGCCGCACAGCAGAGCCGTTCCCTCCACGATGCACCGGCAAAATCCCACGGGACGCCCTGTCCGCCGGGACAGGACCACCATCAGGGAATCTCTCGGCCCCGCTCCGTAACCGGCTCCCATGTAAAAAAAGCTGGCGATGGCGATGGCGAACAGACCTCCCGTCATCATGAGCAGCCCTGAAAAAAACGAATGCGCTTCCGGCACCCATCGGCCAAACATCAGAACGTCCACGAAGCTTCCAATCAGAATCATGTTGCAGAGGGTTCCCAGGCCGATATGCTCTCGCATCAGGGCCACCGCGGCCACAATGGCCACCGCCACGGCAACGCTGGCCATTCCGAAAGAAAGCCCCAGACGCAGAGCAAGTCCCTGATGAAACACATCCCAGGGGGAAAGCCCCAGATTTGCGTGAACCGTCAAAACAATCCCGATTGCATAGACGAACAAACCCCACAAGAGTCTTACGGCTCTCAAACCCTCACGGGACACGCCCGTTCCCGGTTCTTTCACCATCCCCAGCTCCTCAGCCGAACCTTCGGCCTCCTCAATTTTTTACGACAATTATGCAATTATGAAAGTACAAAAATCTTTTATTTCACGGACAGGCAGGATTATACTACTCATTTCGGATTCACAATGTCATTCGGAATCGTTATATAATCGCTCCATGAGAGCGCACCACGACAGCGCGCCACAGCCAGGGGAGGGAGAAAAAGTCATGGAGCTTTTCGAGTCGATCCGCAGCGAGGCGGAACGTTTTTTGAAAGAGGACGCGGGCAACGCCATGGAGCTCGTGAAAGAAACGCTTCTGAAAAACGAACGGATGTGGGAAAGTCCGTTGCTGGGGGTGTCCCGCGGGGACGATCCGATTTTCGAAACTTTCCGGGAATGGGTGGACCCGCGCCACTGGACTCCGGCGGAGGCCTTCTCCCTTGGAGGATACGGAACCGTTTCGGCCGACGAACTTTCCATCGTCTCCTGGATATTGCCTCATTCGGCAGTCACAAAGCAGGATAACGCCCGACAGAAGGAGTGGCCCGCCGAACGCTGGGCCCGCAGTCGTATTTTCGGAGAAAAGGAAAACGTCAGACTGAGAGCCCACATGGTCGAATTCCTGAAAACCTCCGGCGTCGATGCCGTCGCGCCCATGAACCTGGAGGCATGGACCTCGATGGCGTCGGAACGGTACGTCTTCGTTTCCACCTGGTCGGAGCGTCATATCGCCCACGCCTGCGGGCTGGGGACCTTTGGACTCTGCGACGGGCTGATCACCCCCCTGGGAAAGGCGGTCCGCATCGGCTCGATAGTCCTCCGCGCCCGGCTCACGCCGACACCTCGCCCTTACTCCCGTTACGACGAATACTGTATTTTCAAAACACAGAAAAAATGCGGCGCCTGTATCGCCCGATGCCCCGTCGGCGCGCTGTCCGAACGGGGTCACGATAAATCCCGCTGCTCTCAGTGGCTGAGCGGCAGGACAGCCCCCTATGTTTTGGAAAATTATAAATTTGAAGGTTACGGCTGCGGCCTTTGTCAGACCGGAGTGCCCTGCGCGTCGGGCATTCCGTCAGCATAATTTTCGACAATGAAATAAGGAAGGGGAAAAATCATGACCGCGAAGATAAAGAACATCGGGATCATCACCTCGGGAGGCGACTGCGGAGGCCTGAACGCCGTGGTGCGTGGAGCGGCAAAGGCGGCAATATCGCGAGGAATCGGAGTTTACATCATCCCCAGCGGATACGCGGGGCTCTACAACCTTGTGGATTTCGAACATCTCGTTTTACTGGACGAGGAACGCACCGACCACGTCAATTCCTCCTTCGCGGGAAGCGAGGCCGGCCACAGCCGCGTTAAAATCGCTAAAATCAAAAATCCGGACAAATACAACCGCATCCTTCAGGGGCTGCGCAAATTCAACATCGACGGTCTGCTGATTTCAGGAGGCGACGACACGGGCAGCGTCGTCGTGGATCTCTGCCAGAACGGAATTCCCTGCGTCCACGCCCCAAAAACGATGGACCTCGACCTGCAGACCTACTCGGTGGGGGGAGACTCGGCTATCAACAAAATCGCGCACATCGTCCAGGACATTAAAACCACGGGCAAAACCCACAACCGGATCATTATCGTGGAGGTTTTCGGGCGCTACGCCGGGCACACGGCCTTCCGCGGAGGCATAGCCTCTGACGCGGACTGCATTTTAATTCCGGAAATCAAGGTGGATTTCGATGTGGTCTACAAACACATGAAGCATTATTACATCCGGCGCATCATGAACTCCGACGTGCATTCGGGAACCTACGTCATCGTCGTGGCGGAAGGAGTCCGGGGGGAAGACGGAAAGCTCTTCTCGGAAAACGATGGGGGAACGGACTCCTTTGGACACGTCAAGCTGACGGGGGTGGCCCGTTACATTCGCTCCCGCTTCGAAACGACAATGCAGAAAGATCCGGAAATTCAACAATTCATGAAAAATTCCGGTATGTACGTCCCCGACGTGTTCGAGCTGCCTGAGGTTCGGGAAGTCGTTCCGGGACACATGGTTCGAAGCGGCCTGACGGCCGCCTATGACGTCAATTTCGGGAAGGAAATCGGCGCGGCGGGCGTCTTTTTACTGGAAAACGGGATCGTCGGAGTGACCGTGGTGGGAGTCAACAATGGAAAAATCCGGTACATGCCCACCAAAGACGCCATCGTTCAGCGTTTCGTCAACACGGATGAAATTGCCTTCTACGAGCAGATGGACATCTGTTTCGGCCGTAATCCCCAACCTTACGTTCCGATTTTCGAACAGCAGCAGGGCGAGATCGAGCGGTTCCTGTAAGGGTTCGCTTCGTTATAATCAGCGTATGACCTGTTTGAACGAACTAAACGCGACGGAGCGTCCACAACACGACAGCGCGGCGCGGCCCCGAAAAGCGGCTTTTCTTCTGCGCGACCTGGGTGAAGGGGGGGCGGAACGCTCTTCTCTGCGACTGGCCAACGGTCTGGCCAGACAGGAGGGGTGGCGGGTCTCTCTGTTTCTCCTGAAGGACAAAGGCCCGCTGCGCTCCGCCGTAAGGCCCGAGGTGGAGGTTGTGGACCTGAAGGGCTCTTTTTTCAGACTTCTGCGAGAACTCCGTTTTCGTGAGGTGGAGTTTCTCCTGCCCGTCTATACGTCCATGCGCGCGCTGCTGGCGAAGGCGCTGCTCTCTCTGACAAAGCCGGATTCGCCTGCCGGCAATATGAAGGTCATTCTGTCTCAGCGGAACATGTTCACGATGGATCGGGGTCCCCTTCAAATCCGTTTGCGATTTTTGCGCTGCCGTCTGCTTTACCCCTGGGCCGCGGCCTGCGTGTGCATATCGGAGGGCGTGGCGGAGGAAATGAAAACTCTCGGCCTGCTGCCGCCGGAAAAGATTCACGTCGTCTACAACCCCGTCCTTACGGAGGAAATGTCCATGCAGATGGAGGCCCTTCTGGAACATCCCTGGTTCGCTCCGGAAGCGGGACCGGTCGTTCTGGGGGTGGGGCGGCTGGGAGACCAGAAGGATTTTGCCACGCTGATCCGGGCTTTTGCCCTCCTGACCCCGCAGTACCCGAATCTGAGGCTTGTGATTCTGGGAGAAGGAAAACAGCGTCCGGATCTGGAAAAACTCATTCGTGAGCTGGGCCTCGAAGCTCGCGCATCGCTGCCGGGCTACATATCCAATCCCTATCCCTGGATGAAACGCGCGGCGCTCTTCGTTCTGACATCCCGCTTCGAGGGATTCGGCAATGTCGTAGCCGAGGCGCTGGCCTGCGGCTGCAACGTCGTCGCCACCGACTGCAAAAGCGGCCCGAAGGAAATTCTGGACCAGGGACGCTGCGGACGCCTCGCCAGAGTCGGCGACGCCGCGGACGTGGCGCGGGCAATGAAAGAAGCCCTCGACTCGCCCCTGCCGCCGGAAACGCTGAGGGAACGGGCTGCCTTTTTTTCCGAGGACCGGGCGGTGGAAGGCTATTGCCGGGTGATGAACTCTCTCTGACTGATTTCTGTAAATGATTATGAATTGACATAAGCAGTCCGAGTCGGGAAATCCATGGAAAATGCAAAAAAATTGTGATTGTAAGGCAATAATAGTTAGAAAAATTTCAACGGTTGGAGTATTATGTACGGAAAAGAAAAAGAGTCGGTATCTGTTCAACTCAATTGCGCCGCAGCCGTGGGGCGTGAACCGCGTGTTTGAACGGGGAATTTATTTGATGGAATTTATTCGAAAGAAGGAACCTCTAAATGGCAGGTGACTATTATTCCATTCTGGGAATCTCTCGAACCGCGACGCAGGAGGAGATACAGGCGGCCTGCAGCAGAATGGCGGAGCTTTACAATCCGGATGTGAACCGCGATAACGTGTTCGCGATGAATATCTATAAAAAAGTGGCGGAGGCGCGGGAAATTCTGAGCGACACGGAAAAACGACGGGCCTACGACGCCTCTCTGACCGCGCAGGGAGGAGAGAAGATGCCCTCCCAGCCCGCAACCTCCCCTCTGCGGGCGCCTGCCTCGACTTACCCGGCAAAACCGCTCCCGCCGTCTGCTCCGAGGCAGGAAACAGGAACTCCCGTCGGGGCCGGCGTCTCCTCGTACTCCGCGGGTTCCCCGACCGCATTCCAGGGAAAAATCGCGGTCGAGACGGGAAAAATGCCGCAGGGCTCCCCGGCGTCCTCCGATTCTCCAACGATCGAAGAACAGCAAAAGAGGCTGCGCGCTTATTTTTCGCAATCCTTCAGCGCCGAAAAAGAGAAAAATTCGACTTTGCGAAATTCCATCCTCGGTACTCCCCTGCCCTGGGTCGTGTTGGGCAGTCTGGCGGGGATCAACCTGCTCACAATCTTATTCGGCCTGCGCGTGACCGGCATAAGAACCAGTTTCCTCCTTTCCTCATCAAGCCTCATTTTAATCGGATGGGGGATCTATACTCTGCTCCGCCGTCAGACGACAAGCTTTCTTCTCGCTCTTCTCTACAGTCTGTGTTACGCCATTATTTACAGTATTTTCACCGTGCGGCTCTATTTCAACCCAACGCTCTACGAGGAGGCCCGGCTGGAAAGCGTCGTTTTCACGAATATCACCATCCATTTCATCATCTTCTACGTTGTTTTCTTCTGCTCCACGCAGCTTCTGGATAAAGACGGCTTCAGCTTCGTGCGGGAACATATTTTCAGAAACAGATAAAGAACGAAGGAGAAAATTTCTTCTCCTCCGTAAAAGTTCGAATGATACGATGAAACAGAACCCGATGTTGTTATATTCTTTCCAAATCTTTAAAACATTGCTTTTATGACGGAAACGGCCGCTTCCGTTCCAAAACCATATCGGATGGCCAATTTTTCAGGGTCGTCATAAGCTGGAAAACGGTCAGGAATGCCCAGACGCTTGAATTTACAGGGTATTCCGCTTTCAAGAATCGTTTCAGCAACTGCACTGCCAAGGCCATTGTAAATCGAGTGATTTTCCATTGTAATGATTCTCCCCGTTCGGCGGGCGGCCTCCAGGACGGCGGCGGCGTCCAGAGGTTTCAGCGTGTGCATATCGATCACACCCACATCAAATCCCTCCTCGCCGAGTTTCAGGGCCGCTTCCAGGGCGTTGCGCAAAATCATTCCAAACGAAATAATGACAGCATCCTTCCCCGGTTTTGCGATAAGGGCCTTTCCAATTTTGAATTCGTATTCTTCGGCATAGAGAACAGGCTCGTTGGCCCCGCTCTCCAGCCGGATATACACCGGCCCCGGATAGTCCACCGATGCCTCGAAGATCCTCGCGAGCATATGGAGATCCGACGGCGAGACGACTGTACTGTTGGGCATGCCGCGAATGATTCCCGCGTCTTCAAGCCCGGAATGAGTGGGGCCGGAAGGCATGACAATACCCGCGAACGACCCCACCAGCCGCACGTTCAGGTTCATGTAACAAATGTCGTTCCGGAACTGTTCGGCGGCGCGCATGGAGGCAAAGGGCGCAAAAGTCGCGCAGTATGGAATTTTTCCGTTCAGCGCCAGCCCTGCCGCCATTCCCAGCATGTTCTGCTCGGCGATTCCAACGTTAAAAAAACGCTCCGGAACCTCTTTACGGGCAAGTTCTGTGCAGGTTGAGCGAGAGAGATCCGCCGTCAGGGCAACGACGTTTTGGTGATTTTTCATCATCGCGGCGAAATATTCCTGCCAGACGGGCCGGGCCGCGACAACCGTTTTTTCGCCGGGGGCAAAAAGTTTCATCATCCCCGCGCCCCCCTCACCGCCCGGCAGGCCTCGTCTATTTCAGTCAGGGCCTGTTGCAGCTGCGCTTCGTCAATTTTCATATAATGACAGAGAGGGTTGTCTTCCATGAAAGAAACCCCTTTCCCCTTGACCGTTTCGGCGACAATAATTGTGGGAACTTCGCTTTCGACGGGAGGCAGGGCATCCAGCGCGTCCACCGTCTGTGCAAGGTCATGCCCGTCGATGACCACGGTATTCCAGTTGAAGGCCCGCCATTTATCAACAATTGGTTCAAGTGGCATAATTTCCTCGGTAAAACCGTCCAGACTCATTTTGTTGCGGTCCAGAATCGCGACGAGATTCCCCAGTTTGAAGCGAGGGGCCGCGAGAGCCGCCTCCCAGACCGATCCTTCCCCAATTTCGCCGTCTCCCATCATGCAAAAAGTGCGGTATTTTTTCCCATCCAGTTTTCCCGCCAGAGCGATACCCGCCGCAACGGACAGGCCATGCCCCAGAGAGCCGGAAGAGCTGTCCAGCTCCGGACACGCGGTTTTACAGGGATGCAGACAAAAACGTGTTTCCTGGCCCTGATAAGTATCCAGAAGCTCTTGCATCTCAAAAAAACCCCGTTGAGCCATGACCACATACCACGCCGCTCCGCAGTGCCCCTTGCTGAGAATGAATCGGTCGCGATCTTCCCACGCGGGATTTCGGGGATCGATATTCAGCGCATAATGGTACAGGGCCACCAACATTTCCGCGCAGGACAGGTCGCCTCCAATATGCAGCCCCTGTGCCCTGCAGCAGAGTTGCAGGATGATTTTGCGATATTCGGACACTTTTGCCCGCAGGTGTTCCACGACAGCCTTATCCGCCATTTTATGTCTCCA
>JAISUO010000032.1 GCA_031272035.1 Synergistaceae bacterium | reverse complement strand
CTATGCAAACGAGTCTTTCTCGCGAGGTTTAGAGGAGTGCTGATTTCACGACCGCCGACAACCAAAATTTCTACAAAAAGATGTAGAATATATGAAATTACATGACCATAAAAGGAATGAATAAAAATGGAAATACGTGTGGAAAAGACGTCAAGCCCCAGGAAGCCTCTGACCGGTCAGGAACTGTCAAAAGTCCATTTTGGAACTGTGTTCACGGATCATATGCTTTTGATCAATTACGACAAAAGCCGCGGCTGGTATGACGCCCGGATCGTGCCCTACGGCCCGATCACGCTTGAACCGTCGGCGTGCTGCCTGCACTACGGGCAGTTGATTTTCGAAGGGCTGAAAGCGTACAAGACAAAAGACGGGCGCGTGGTGATGTTCCGTCCCGACCAAAATATGGCGCGCATGAACAACAGCTGCGACCGCATGTGCATCGCGAAAATAGATGAAAAGGAGTTCCTGTCGGCGATAAGCAAACTTGTCCGGATCGAAAGCGCCTGGATCCCATCCGACCCCGGCACGTCATTGTACATACGTCCGTTCATCTACGCAGACGAGCCGTTCCTGGGGGTGCATCCCTCCAAAACCTTCGTGTTTGCGACGATTCTTTCTCCTGTGGGGTCGTATTTCTCCGGGGGACTCGCGCCTGTCAAAATATACGTCGAAGACAAATACGTTCGCGCGGTGCGGGGCGGCACGGGGTTCGCCAAGTGCGCCGGCAATTACGCGGCGTCCATCAAATCCCAGGAGGAAGCTGAAGCGGCCGGATACTCGCAGGTTTTATGGCTTGACGGCGTCGAGCGTAAGTACATTGAGGAAGTCGGAGGAATGAACATCTTTTTTGTCATCGACGGCGAGGTCGTGACGCCTGAACTGAACGGCAGCATCCTGCCCGGCATTACCCGAAAATCCGTCATCGAATTGGTCAAAAGCTGGGGAAAGCCCGCTTCCGAGCGCAGGATATCGATTCAGGAGCTGTATGACGCATATAAAGCCGGACGCGCTCAAGAGGCTTTCGCCGCCGGAACGGCAGCGGTCATCTCTCCTATAGGCGAACTGAAATGGGGCGACGTCGTCATGCGCTTCAACGACGGAAAGATCGGCGCGACGACGCAAAAAATCTACGATGAACTGACGGGCATCCAAACCTGCGTCCTGCCGGATAAATTCGGCTGGGTTTATGAAGTGAAATAGCAGACGGCAATATAAATAAAAGTCCGGAGGCGGATATTTTGTCCGCTTCCGGATCAGGTGTGTCGGCGTTCTCCACAGCCGGCGAGCATGGACACGTTCCCTTTCTCTTCTTCGCGCCCATAATATTGAATATTTCTATGAGCCAAAAGGCGACGAAGATGAATAACGTGACTTCGCGCCAAAAAACTGACGCTTGGGAACATCTTTGCAGAAGAGAAGGACAACGACGATGAGTAACATGGTGTTCAACAAAGAATCCGAGTTCGAAGAAGCCCTCATCAAAGTGCTGTCAACCTACGGTTGGGAGGAGGTCATCAGGAACCCCACCGAGGCTGAGCTTATCCAGAACTGGGCGAACATCCTTTATGACAACAATCGCGACATCGACCGCCTGAACAACTGCCCCCTCACCAGCGGCGAGATGCAGCAGATTATCGAACAGATAAACGTACTCAAAACACCACTCAAACTGAATGGATTCATCAACGGAAAGACGGTCTCTGTCAAGCGCGACAACCCGAACGACGCAGCGCATCTCGGCAAGGAAATCAGCCTGAAAATCTACGACCGCCAGGAGATTGCCGCCGGCCAGAGCCGTTACCAGATAGCGCAGCAGCCCAAATTCCCCACGCGCGGCATCCTCAACGACCGCCGAGGCGACCTGATGCTGCTCATCAACGGTATGCCCGTCATTCACATAGAGCTGAAAAAGAGCGGTGTATCCGTTACACAGGCCGCCAACCAGATTGAGAAGTACTCCCGTGAGGGGATTTTCAGCGGCCTGTTCTCGCTGGTGCAGATATTCGTGGCGATAGAACCAGCGGAAACGCTTTACTTCGCCAACCCCGGCGAGGACGGTGTATTCAATCCGGATTTCTACTTCCATTGGGCGAACTCCAATAACGAACCCGTCAACGACTGGAAGGAAATCGCCGAGAAGCTGCTTTCAATACCAATGGCACACCAGCTCATCGGCTTTTACACCGTACCGGACGACACGGACGGCGTCCTGAAAGTCATGCGCAGCTATCAATACTATGCAGCAAGCGCAATCTCCGACCGCGTGGCCAAGACCAAATGGGGAGAAGGGAACCAGCGCGGCGGGTATGTCTGGCACACCACCGGCTCCGGAAAAACTATGACCAGCTTCAAAAGTGCGCAGCTTATCGCCAATTCAAAAGACGCGGACAAGGTTGTCTTCCTGATTGACCGCATCGAGCTTGGTACACAGTCACTCAAAGAGTACAGGGGTTTTGCCGAGGACAACGACGACGTGCAGGCCACGGAAAACACCCACGCCCTTATTGCCAGGCTGAAATCGAACGACCCCGCCGACACGCTCATCGTGACTTCCATCCAGAAGATGAGCAACATCAAGGAGGCAAGCAGCATGAATGCCGCTGACATCAGGAAGATGACCGCCAAGCGCATCGTCTTCATTGTAGACGAATGCCACCGCTCCACCTTCGGAGAGATGCTGCTTGACGTGAAGAACACCTTCTCAGATGCAATCTTCTTCGGTTTCACTGGAACGCCTGTCCACATGGAGAACAAAATCAAAGGCAGCACAACCGCAGATGTCTTTGGGAACGAACTGCACCGCTACTCCATCGCTGACGGTATCCGTGACAGGAACGTGCTTGGCTTCGATCCCTACAAAGTGTTGACTTACAAGGACAAGGACGTGCGCAGGGTCGTTGCGCTTGATGAAGCTAAGGCGGCGGACGAGGCCGAGGCCATTGCCGACCCGCAAAAGAGCCAAATCTATTACTACTGGATAAACACGGCGGATATGGCGGGAAAGATCGATGGCGCGGGCAGGTATGTCAGGGGCGTTGAGGACTTCCTGCCCAAGAACCAATACAGGCGCGACGAGCACAGGGAACAGGTGGCGGCCGATATCCTGAATAACTGGATGACCCTCTCCCATGCCGGAAAATTTCACGCGCTGTTTGCAACGAGCAGCATCCCGGAGGCGATTGCCTACTATCGACTCATCAAAGAGAAGAATCCGGCTCTGAAAATCACAGCTCTCTTTGACCCGAACATCGACAACGGCGAAGGCGCAGCGACAGCGTCCAAAGAGGCTGGACTGGTTGAAATCATCACCGACTACAACGCTCGTTACAACCAGACATTCGAACTTGGCGCCCATGCCAGGTTTAAGAAGGACATCGCTGCGCGCCTTGCCCATAAGGAACCGTACAAACGCATTGAGACAGAGCCGGAAAAGCAGCTCGACCTGCTCATCGTCGTAGACCAGATGCTCACGGGCTTCGATTCCAAATGGATTAACACGCTCTACATGGACAAGCTGCTCGAATACCAGAACATCATCCAGGCCTTCTCTCGCACAAATCGCTTATTCGGGCACGAGAAACCATTCGGCACAATCCGCTATTACCGCAAACCGCACACGATGGAGAAGAACATTGAGGAAGCCGTGAAGCTTTATTCCGGCGATAAGCCCATCGGTCTTTTCGTACAGCGTCTTCAGGAGAACCTCAAAGCTATGAATGAGCTGTACGACCTCATCCGTAAAGTGTTTGCCGACGCAGGAGCGCCGGACTTCACGAAGAATCCGGATGACAGGACGGCCTGCGGCAAGTTCGCCTCGCTGTTCCGTGACTTCAATGATGTTCTCGAAGCCGCAAAGATTCAGGGTTTCGTTTGGGACAAGCGGGAGTATGTTTTTCAGGACAAGCCAGGCGCGAGGAAAACCATTATTGTGACTGCCTTTGATGAAAACGACTACCTCGTGCTTGCGCTGCGTTACAAGGAGCTGTTTGGCGGAGGCGGCGATGGCGGCGGAGGCGAGGAAGTCCCCTATGACATAGATGGTCATCTAACCGAAATTGACACAGGCAAGATTGATGCTGATTACATGAACTCGCGCTTCGTCAGGTATCTGAAAGCCCTGCAAACAGGAGAAGAAGTTGAGCAGGTAAAGAGTAACCTGCACAAGACCTTTGCTACCCTGACCCAGGAGGAACAGAAATACGCGGGAATCTTCCTGCGTGATATTGAGCGCGGCGATGTGGTGGTAGAAGAAGGCAGGACGCTGCGCGACTACATCACAGAATATCAGGCACGGGCAAAGGCTGACCAGATTCACCGTATGGCCGTCGCGCTCGGTTTGGATGAGATGAAACTCCGCAGCTTGATGGACTTGAAGCTGACTGAGGCCAACATCAATGAATATGGACGCTTTGACACCCTGAAAGGCACAGTGGATAAGGCAAAGGCTCGTGCTTTCTTTGAGAAGCAGCAAGGCATCACGATTTCAGTGTTCAAGGTGAATAATCTGCTGGATGGGTTTCTGCGTAAGTTCCTGCTCGAAGGTGGTTTTGACATGGACGATGAGGCCGACGATAAAAAGGGTTATAATCCTGAATCTGCGGCGGAGCAGAAGCGGTAAAATAGGACGCAGGTACAAATCATCACCGCAGAAAACGGAAGGGGACAGTTCACGATGTATTCGACGCTGGAACGTTTTTTGAAGTATGTAACTTATGATACGCAGTCCGTGGACGGGGCCTCGACGGTGCCCAGCTCGCCGGGACAGCTGGTCCTGGCGAAGGCGCTGGGTGAAGAGCTGAAGGCTCTGGGACTGAAGGATGTGGAGGTGACGGAACACGCCTACGTCACGGCGACTCTGCCCTCCAACGTGGCGGACGCCGCGAAGAAAAAGAAGGTTCCGGCAGTGGGTTTCGTGGCCCACCTGGACACGGCCACCGAGGTGACGGGCAAAGACGTGAAGCCCCGGGTGGTGAAAAACTATCAGGGCGGCGACATCGTCCTCAGCGAAAAGGAGAACGTCGTTCTTTCTCCCGGGGATTTTCCGTATCTCGAAGATTATAAGGGACAGGACATCGTCGTGACGGACGGGACCACCCTGCTGGGAGCGGACAACAAGGCGGGAGTGGCGGAGATTGTCGGCGCGGTGGACTGGCTGCTGCAGCACCCGGAGATCGAACACGGGGACGTGAAGCTCGCCTTCACCCCGGACGAGGAAGTGGGGCACCTGGCGAAACTGCTGGACATCGAAAAATTCGGGGCGGACTTTGCCTACACGCTGGACGGCGGAGCGGTGGGGGAGGCCTGCTGGGAGAACTTCAACGCCGCCAACGCCACCGTGACCATAAAGGGTCGGGCGGTACATCCCGGCAAGTCCAAGGGGCTGATGCTGAACGCCGTCACCATGGGGCGGGAGTTCTGCGCCCTCTTCCCCCCCGCGGAGACCCCTGAGCATACGGAGGGCTACGAGGGATACTATCACTGCCTCAGCTTTCAGGGAACCACCGAGGCGGCGACGCTGAAGTTTCTCATCCGTGACCACGACACGCCCCGCTTCGAGGCGCGGAAGCAATTCATGGAGAAGGCCGTGAACTGGATGAAGGACAAATACGGCGGAGACCGGTTTACGCTCTCTCTGCGGGACCAGTACCGGAACATGGCCGATAAGGTGAAGGGGCACGAGCACATCGTCGAGACGGCCCTTGCGGCCATGCGTGAGCTGGGTATCGAACCCTTCATCGTCCCCATGCGGGGCGGCACCGACGGAGCGGCGCTCTCCTGGCGCGGCCTGATCACCCCGAACCTCTTCACCGGGGGGCACAACTACCACGGACGCTTCGAGTTCATCCCCGTCCCCTCTCTGGAGAAGGGCACGGAGCTGGTGCTGAAGATTCTGGAGCTGTACGTGAAAAAAGCGGCCTGATTTCGGAGGAATTGCAGAGGGGCGGGGCGGGCTCCGTCCCTCTGAGCTTTAATAAAGGAGGGGCAGAAATGGTGAACGGTGGAAGTGTTGCGGGCGAGGGCGGTTTTGCGAGTCGTTTTTCTCTGGAGGGTGAGGTCGCGCTTGTGACGGGAGGCGCCACGGGCATTGGGTTCGGCATCGCGAAGTCCATGACGGAGGCCGGTGCTAAGGTGGTCATTTCCGGCCGTCGGGAGGAACTGCTGAAAAAAGCCGTGGAGGAGCTGGGCAAATCGGCTGCTTATGTGACGGGAGACGTCACCAGCGCCGGAGAAAGCGGAAGTTTCGCGGAGCGCGTGACGAAGCAGTGGGGCCCCGTCTCCATTCTGGTGAACAACGCGGGCAACCATCACAAGCAGTTTTTCCTCGACACGGCTCTGGAAGATTTCGAGAAGGTTCTGAACACGCATCTCAAAGGGTCCTTTCTCATGACGAAGGCCTTTGCCCCCGGCATGGTGGAGCGCGGCCACGGCAGCGTCCTTTTCATCGCCTCCATGGCCACCTTCATGGGCCTGACCCAGGTTGCGGGCTACGCGGCGGCGAAAAGCGCCATAGGCGGTATGGTGCGGGTGCTCGCCGCCGAGTTCGGAGAGAAGGGGGTTCGGGTCAACGCGATTGCGCCGGGCTGGATCCATTCCGAACTGATGCATAAGGCCGTCAACGACGATCCCCCGCGGAAGGCGAAAATTCTGGGACGAACGCCCATGAACCGGTTCGGCGACCCCAGTGACATCGGAGACGCGGCGGTCTACCTCAGCAGCCCCGCGGCATCTTTTGTGACGGGCGTCATTCTGCCCGTGGATGGAGGCGCCGTCATCGGTTTCTGACCCCCGCGCCGCGAAGCGCCGCCGAAATTCTTTCGAGAATCGCAATTTGACGTTTGCAGAGCCTTTTCAAGCGGCGCTTCTTAAGGTATACTCCACTATAATAATATCCTCGCGACGTTTTGGGGCATATGATTTTCATTCTCGGGCGGTGATTGGGATTGGACAGACATCGTATTGACGAGCTTGGCATCAGTTACGTGGAAAAGCTTTCGCTCTACGAAGAATACTCTTCGCGGATCCGCAATCTGGTGCAGGATCTCGTAGAGCGGGAGGATATAGAAGTATGCAGTATCGAGGGATGGGCCAAGGCTCCCGCCGAACTGGTGAAGTCCCTGAATGCCCATTATGAGGGAGACGCCTCCTCGGGACTGGATTCCATATCGGACCTGGTGACGGTGCGGGTGCTGCTGCGCTTCCCGGAGGACGTGAGCAAGGTGGAGGAAATCGTCTGCTCGGAGTTCGAGGTGGACCTGGAGCATTCCGTTCCCTCCAGCGGGCTGGAAGATCCCTTCCGGTTCGGGTATCCCGCCGTTCTCTACACTCTGACGCTTTCCGAAAGCCGGTCCTCTCTGCGGGAGTGGCGCAAGTACAGAGGGCTTTCCTTCCGTCTGGAGCTGCGCACGGTGCTGCAGGAGGCCTGGGCGACGATCTCGCCTCGGGTGTCCATGAACGTGGACTCCATTTCGGAGAAGAAGCTGAAGCGCAGGCTGGTGCGTCTGGCGGCGCTTCTGGAGGAGGCCGACGAGGGTTTTCTGTCCCTGTGGGAAGAGGTAAAGGACGTGGCTGTTCTGGTCTCGCCCACCCCTGAACCGCGGACGGGGACCTCGGTGTCGGCGGAGCGCACCTACACGGAGGACGAGCTTTACGCCTTTTTCAACGAGGAAAGCGCCGTTTTGACCAAATGGAGCTCCATCGCGGTGAAGGCGGGATTTCCCATCTTCGTGCCGTCCCCCGGTTATCTGAAGGAGAGCTTCGAATATCTGTACAAGGTTTTCCGGGCGGCGGGAATAGATACCCTCTCCGAGGTGCGCCGGTTCCTGACGGAGCTGGACGAAGGAGACAAGGGCCTGCTGCAGCTTCGGACGATTCACGGAGCCTTCGAAAAGGAAAGCAGTTCCTGGAGGGTCGACGCGTTTTCCGCGATTTTCCTTCTGGTGCTGAACCTGAAGTGGGATGTTTTGAAGAACAGAGATCTCGTCCAGCTGGACATCAAGCGGGGTTCCGACCGCATCAGCGGAGTGGAAAGCGCCCAGCGGACGGCGGAATGACCTTTCTTTGCCTTTGGGCGGGTGAAAGAACTGAGGGGAGAGCGAGAGCTCTCCTTTTTTGTGCGCGGCGGGAATTTTGCCGTGATTTGCCGCGAGATTTGCTGCAGGATTTGGGATAAAATTTGGTATAAAATGAAAGTGTTCGAGGCTCATTCCGGGGACGGCGATTCGAGCGTTGTCGCCTTTTATTTTTTATTTCAGGGAGGGGTTACAGGTGAGAAGCGCGATACTGTGGATGACGGTTTCCTATTTTATCGGCTCCATTCCCACAGGCTACCTTGTGGTCAGGCTGGTGAAGGGACTGGATATTCGTACCGTTGGCTCCGGAAATATCGGCGCTACCAATGTAGGGCGCGTTGCCGGCAGAGAGTGGGCCATTTTCGTGACGGTCATGGACATGCTCAAGGGGGCTCTCGCCCTTCTCGTTACGGCCACTTCCGCGTCCATCGCGCCCGGGCTCCTTTCTTTGGCGGGTTTTGCCGTGGTTATGGGACATAATTTCCCGCTGTGGCTGAAATTCCACGGGGGAAAAGGCGTCGCGACCACCTACGGCGTGGTCTTTTTTCTCTGGCCTCCCCAGTCCTTCGCGGTGGCTCTCATGAGCGGCGCGATCTGGTACGCCGTCATGCGGACGACGCGATACGTCTCGCTGGCCTCCATGGCCTCTCTTCTGGCCCTGCCCGTCTTTTTCTGGATGCTGGAGGCTCCCTGGCCCTACATCGTCGTTTCGCTGATTCTTGCCTGTTTCGTCTTCTATCGCCACAGGTCGAATATCGAGCGTCTGGCCCGGGGGACGGAGAATCGGGTGGGCGCGTAAAAACGAGCCCCTCCTCCGGCGATGCCGGGAGAAGTTTTTGTGTTATACTGGGTTGCGTGTTAAATACACACACGGGGGTGTTGTGTCCTCTGAAAGGGTGTCCCGTTTCAGGCGGGATTTTCAGGGGATCTTCCGTGGAGGAAAAACCATCAGGAGGCTGAAAAAATGGCAGTTGTAAGTATGAAGCAGTTGCTGGAGTGCGGAGTTCATTTCGGTCATCAGACGCGACGATGGAACCCCAAGATGAAACCCTATATTTTTACGGAGCGCAACGGGGTTTACATCATCGATCTGCAGAAGACGGTGAGGGGTCTGGAGAAGGCCTACGACTTCATCCGTGAGGTTGCGGCCTCCGGGGGCACCGTGCTCTTTGTGGGAACCAAGCGGCAGGCGCAGGAGACCATTCACGACGAGGCTCTGCGGTGCGGGCAGCACTACATCAACCAGAGGTGGCTGGGGGGTCTCATGACCAATTTCCCCACCATACGCAGACGGGTGGTGCGTATGCTGGAGCTCCGCAAATACGACGAAAACAACACATGGGAAACTTTTTCCAAGAAAGAAGTGGCAACCCTCCGCAAGGAACAGTCCAAGCTGGAAAAATATCTGGGCGGCATCGCTAAAATGGACGGCGTGCCGGACGCTCTTTTCCTCATCGACCCCAGGCGGGAGGAGAACGCCATCGCCGAGGCCCGCAGGCTGGGGATTCCGGTGGTTTCCATCGTGGATACCAACTGCGACCCTGAGGTGATCGACTATCCCATCCCTGGAAACGACGATGCCATCCGCGCCATCAAGCTGATTGCCGGCCTCATGGCCAACGCGGTTATCGAGGGTCGTCAGGGCGAGGACGCCGTCGAGGAGCCGGAGACAAGGGAAGAAGCCCCGGCGGAAGAGGCGGCGCCTGCGGTGGACGTCAGTGAAGATGACATCATTGCCGTCAGAGAGCGCCTGCACGAGGCTTACGATCCGGAAAACACCGAAGACGCCTAGAGCGAGAACAGAGAGAGGGGAGCTTTTATAAATGGCTGAGATTAGCGCAAACGCAGTAAAAGAACTGAGAGACCGCACCGGATCGGGTATGATGGACTGCAAGGCGGCTTTGGCCGAGACGGGCGGAGACGTTGAAAAAGCGATAGATTACCTGCGAGAAAAGGGACTGGCGAAGGCGGCGAAAAAAGCCGCGAGGACGGCCAGCGACGGGCGTGTTTTTCACTACATCCACAACAATTTCAAGGTGGGGGCCCTGGTGGAGATCAACAGCGAGACGGATTTCGTGGCGAAAACCGACGAGTTCAACGAGCTGGGACATGAAATCGCCATGCACATCACTGCCGCGAATCCCCTGTATCTGAAGCCGGAGGACGTGCCGGCGGAGGATCTGGAGAGGGAAAAGGCCATCTACCGTCAGCAGCTTATCGACGAGGGCAAGCCCGCCGACCGCCTCGACAAAATCATCGAGGGTAAGGTGCGGAAATTTTACGAAACCACCTGCCTTCTGGAGCAGGCGTACATTCGGGATCCGGACAGAAAAATCAAGGATTTACTGGTTGATCTCATCGCCAAACTGGGAGAGAATATCGTCATAAAGCGATTCGCCCGCTTCATGATCGGAGAATAGCCTTATCTTGAAAACTAATCTTGAAAAATGAATTCTGAGCTTTTGAGATTATAAAAGAGCCTTATAAGCCTTATATAGGAAGATTGTGTTTTGAACTCCGGCGTGGGCGCTCTTCCGCGTCGGAGTATTTTATGAGCGAAGGACGTCGTTTCCGGGAGAGGTTGGGGGAGACCCCGAAGAGGCGGAGAGAAACAAGAGAGAAAAAATGGAAAAAAGACGCTTTCGCCCGAAATCTCGGAGGTGTTTTGCAATGCCTCGATATAAGCGGGTACTGCTCAAGCTGTCCGGTGAAGTTCTGGCCGGCGATAAACACTTCGGCCTCGATTTCGAGATGATGCGTCGCATTGGCGAGGAAATTGCGGCCGTGCACAACGCGGGAGTCGCCCTTTCCATGGTTGTGGGGGGAGGAAATATGCTGCGGGGCAGGGACATGGAAAAAACGGGCATCGACCGGGTTCAGGCGGACTACATGGGGATGCTGGCAACGGTGATCAACGCGCTGGCCCTGCAGGATGTTCTGGAGCAGCTGGGACTTCCCACCCGGGTTCAGACCGCCATCGAAATGCGGGCTGTGGCCGAACCCTACATTCGCAGACGGGCTCTGCGGCACATGGAAAAGGAGCGCGTGGTGATCTTCGCCGCCGGCACGGGATCTCCCTACTTTTCCACGGACACCACGGCCGCGCTGCGGGCGGCGGAGATGAACGTCGACTGCATGGTCAAGGGGACAAAGGTGGATGGCATTTATGACGCGGACCCCTGCGAGAACCCCTCGGCCCGTCTGCTCTCCGACATCACCTACAGGGAAGCGCTGGTCAGCAATTTCAAGGTTATGGACGCCTCGGCTTTTTCTCTCTGCATGGAAAACAAAATCCCCATTCTCGTCATGAATATACTGAAACAGGGCAACCTGGTCTCGCTGCTGGTTCGGGGAGACCGGATCGGAACCGTCGTCCACGATGAAAACGATGCAGGATGAAAACGACGCTCATGAAAATCAGGTAATTTCAGAACCAACAGCGGATTGCGTAATCGTGTGTACTGAAAAACGTGTATTAAAAAAAGACGAACAAAAATTTATGCAAAAAAAACGGGAGGGCCTGTACAATGCCGAAAACTGAGGTGAAACGCCTGCGGGAAAAGATGGACAGAGCTCTGGAGTTTTTGAAGGGCGAATATCTGGCCATACGCACGGGGCGCGCGCATCCGGGGCTGGTGAGCGACATCAAAGCCGACTACTACGGGACTCAGACGCCTCTGAAGCAGATGGCGAACATCACGATTCCGGAGAACCGCAAAATTTTAATTGCTCCATTCGACCGCAGCAGCCTGAAGGCCGTGGAAAAAGCCATTCTTGCCTCGAACCTCGGGATCACGCCCCAAAACGACGGAGAAGCCATACGGCTGACCCTGCCGGAGCTGACGAGGGAGCGCCGGGTGGAGCTGACGAAGCTGACGGCCAAAAAGGCGGAGGAGACCCGGGTCGTCATGCGCAACCACCGGCGGGATGCCGTGGAAAGTTTGAAAAAGATGGAAAAAGACTCCAAAATCACCGAGGATGAACTGAAGAAATACTCCAAAGAAGTGCAGGACATTACGGATGACTTCATCAAAAAAATAGAAGAAACCGCCAAAGTAAAGGAAAAAGAGATTATGGAAGAGTGACGCATCATACATAAGACCGAAAAACACGGCGCGCGACAAAAATTCGCTTTTTGAGATCCCGGGAGGTGATGACCGCGATGGAGGAATCCAATCTCTATAATTCTCCGGATTACGAGGTTTTTAAGCAAAAACTGAAAAAGATTATAGGCCTTGACCTGAACTCTTATAAGAATCAGATTCATCGCAGGGTTCATATGTTGATGGAACGATGGAACGTTAAAAACTACGATGAGTACTTCAGCATGATTCATGACGACAATCAGAAGCTTCGCGAGTTTTTGGACCATCTGACGATCAACGTGTCGGAATTTTTTCGTAACGATAAGCAATGGTGGAAGCTGCGAGACCAGTTGATTCCGGATCTGGTGAGAAAGCGGGGACATCGTCACCTGAAACTTTGGAGCGCGGGCTGCGCCACGGGAGAGGAGCCCTATTCTCTGGCTATTCTTGCCGCCGTTTCCGGCATCGAGGGCCCTTCGGTTCTGGCCTGCGACATCGATCAGGGCGCGCTTGCCATCGCGCAAAAGGGCGTGTACCTGAAACGCCAGCTTTTGAACGTCCCTTCCGAGTATCTCACAAAATATTTCACCACCTCCGACAGGGGGGAGACGTACCAGGTCACTCCGGACATCAGGCGACGTGTGACCTTTAAGCGGTTCAACATGATCGACGACGCCTTTGGAAGCGGTTTCGACGTCATTCTGTGCCGCAATGTGGTTATCTACTTCACCGCGGAAACCAAGGCGGCTCTGTACAAAAAGTTTTACAACGCTCTGGCGCCGGGGGGTTATTTCCTCGTGGGCTCCACCGAGCAGATTTTTGAGTACAAAAAGATCGGCTTCGACACGGCAGGTCCCTTTCTCTACACCCGCAGCTGACGAACCCCGCCGACCCGACCGACCCCACCGAAGAATGGACGAAAGACGGAAAAATCCCCCTCCCGGCTGTGAACGAGAGGGGGATTTTTATGAATCGATCACTTTCGAACGATTTCCTTGATCTTCATCAGGCGACTCAGGGTCGAACGGTCCTGTTCGTCGAGCTTCATAGTGATGTAGCGGATGGTTTCCGTCAGACTCGGGATCATGACGTACTCCAGGGCGTTGACCCGCCGCCGGGTCCGCTCGATCTCACCCGCCATGAGGCGAATGGCCTTTTCTTTGGCCGCCAGATCGAGAAGACGCAAAATCAGCTTTCCGAACTGCTCCAGCGCCACGTCCAGAAGAAGAGGGACGGAGGCAAAACCATAGTTCACCGCGGAGCCCTCCTGGCTGACGTCGTACTCCGGAACCATAACGCTCATGACGTTTTTCCATTTCACGGCAAGGCTGCACTTCGCCCCGGGAATCATCAGAGCCTGCTCCAGAATTTCCGGAGTCATTTGCGCTCTGGAAAGCACGAAGGAACCGTAACACTCCTTCAGCTCGGCCTCCACCTGCTCGCGCAGAACTTTCCCTTCGCGAGCGCGCTCCAGAAAGGCTTTGATCAGGGCGTCCTGTTTGTCTTTCAGAAGCTTATGCCCCCGTTTAGCCACCACGAGGCGTTTTTTCAGCTTCGAAAGCTCCATTCGGTTGGGGTTGACGTTGATGCGTGCCATCTCCGGCTGCCCCCTCTCAGTTCCTGGCGCCTGTGGAATCCGCCTTTGCTCCGAGCTTTTCGAGTCTTGGCTTCAGGTACTTTTCGATATACGCGTCGCGGATACGCTTCAGTTCCTTCGTCGGAATCATGGTCAGAAGCTCCCAGCCCAATTCCAGCGTTTCCTCGACCGTGCGATTCTCGTACTCACCCTGTCGGATATAACGGTCCTCGAAAATGTCCGAGAACTTCGCAAAAGCCTTGTCTTCCTCGGACAGAGCGCCTTCGCCGAGGATGACCGCCAGTTCCTTGGCCTCCTTGCCCCTGGCGTAAGCGGCAAAGAGCTGGTTCATCAGGTCCGCGTGGTCCTCCCGGGTTTTCTCCTTGCCGATACCCTTGTCCTTCAGACGGGAAAGGGAGGGCAGCACGTCCACCGGCGGGTAGATGCCTCTGCGGTGCAGGGCGCGGCTCAGAATGATCTGACCCTCCGTGATGTAACCGGTGAGGTCGGGGATGGGGTGGGTTTTGTCGTCTTCCGGCATGGTCAGAATGGGAATCTGGGTGATCGAACCCTTCTTCCCCTTGAGGCGTCCGGCCCGCTCGTACATCGTCGCAAGGTCGGTGTAGAGGTAGCCGGGATAACCGCGGCGTCCGGGGACCTCCTTGCGGGCGGCCGAAATTTCGCGCAGGGCCTCGCAGTAGTTCGTGAGGTCCGTGAGGATGACCACCACGTGCATATCGCATTCAAAGGCCAGATACTCCGCCGCGGTCAGGGCGATGCGGGGCGTGGTGATACGCTCGATCGCCGGGTCGTCCGCCAGGTTGACGTAGAGCACGGTTCGCTGCAGGGCGCCCGTTTTGCGGAAATCCTCCATGAAGAAGGAGGCCTCTTCAAACGTGATTCCCATTGCCGCGAAGACCACCGCGAAGTTCTCGTGCCCGCTGATGACGGTGGCCTGACGGGCGATCTGAGCGGCCATCCGGTTGTGGGGAAGTCCACTGGCCGAGAAGATCGGCAGCTTTTGTCCGCGAACCATCGGGTTCAGTCCGTCGATGGTGGAAATACCGGTCTGAATGAACTCGGAGGGGAAGTCCCGGGAGAAGGGGTTCATCGGCATTCCGTTGATGTCGAGGCGCTGCTCCGGAATCAGCTCGGCGCCGCCGTCGATGGGCTCGCCGCGCCCGTTGAAAACGCGCCCCAGCATGGTCCGCGCCACGGGCAGCGTCAGAACTCTGCCCAGGAAGTGAACTTTCGTATTGGAGATGTCGATGCCGCTGGTTCCCTCGAAAACCTGAACCAGCGCCCGGTTGGATTCGATTTCGAGCACGCGCCCCCGGCGTTTTTCGCCGTTGAGAAGCTCGATCTCCACCAGCTCGTCAAACCGCACGTCCGTCGTGTTTTCGACCATCATCAGAGGTCCGGAAAGGCCGGAAACGGTTCTGTATTCCTTAGGCAACATTTGCTTCACCACCTGCCGGGACAAGCCCGTTGATCTGTTCCTTCATTGTATCTCCCAGAGTGTCGATTTTGTCGATCTCCTTTTCCTCCAGATAGCGCATCCTGGCGATTTGCTCCCGGACGGGAAGATTGAAGAGCTCGTTCATGGGAGCGCCCTTTTTGAGGGCATCCATACCCAGATGGTGGAATCGGACGATGGTTCGAAGCATCCGGAACTGTTTATCCATCGAAGCGTAGGTATCCACCTCGTGGAAGGCGTTCTGGTGCAGGAAGTCCTCGCGGAGGGATTTCGCCGTCTCCAGAACCATCCGCTCCTCTTTCGAAAGGGCGTCGATACCCACCAGACGCACCACCTCACGAAGCTGGTCTTCTTCCTCCAGAAGGCTCATGGCCTCGATGCGCAGAGGACTCCACTCGTTGTCGAAGCGGTCGTTCCAATACTCGTCCAGAGTCGCGGTGTAGAGGGAGTAGCTGGAAAGCCAGTTGATGGCGGGGAAGTGGCGCTGGTAGGCCAGGTTCGCGTCCAGCCCCCAGAAGACCTTCGTCACGCGGAGGGTGTTCTGGGTTACGGGCTCGGAAAGGTCTCCGCCGGGAGGGGAAACCGCCCCGATGACGCTGATGGAGCCCTCCCGTCCGTCTTTGCCCTTGACGATGCAGCGTCCGGCCCGCTCGTAGAAGGAGGCCAGACGGGTTCCCAGATAAGCGGGGTATCCCTCTTCGCCCGGCATTTCCTCCAGTCGTCCGGACATTTCGCGCAGAGCCTCCGCCCACCGGCTGGTGGAGTCGGCCATGAGGGCCACGGAATAGCCCATGTCACGGTAATACTCGGCCAGGGTGATGGCGGTGTAAACGGAAGCCTCCCGGGCGGCCACGGGCATGTTGGAGGTGTTGGCGATCAGGGTGGTTCGCTTCATCAGAGGCTGCCCGGACTGGGGGTCTTCCAGCTCCGGAAACTCCAGAAGCACGTCGGTCATTTCGTTTCCGCGCTCGCCGCAGCCCACGTAGACCACGATCTGGGCCTGGGCCCATTTGGCGAACTGGTGCTGAATGACCGTCTTCCCCGAGCCGAAGGGGCCGGGCACGCAGGCCGTCCCTCCCAGCGCGATGGGGAAGAAGGCGTCCACGATGCGCTGTCCCGTGGACATGGGAACGTTGGGAGGAAGGCGCTTCGCCACGGGACGAGGACGACGCACCGGCCACCGCTGGAGCATCTTCACGCCCACAGAGACGCCGTCCCTGTCGAGAATGGCGATGTCCTCTTCAACGGTGTGCTCGCCGCCCCGGATTTCCCGGACGGTTCCCCTCACTCCAACGGGAACCAGGATGCGGTGTTCCACGACCACGGTCTCCTGCACGATGCCGAGAACGTCGCCTTCTTCCACCACATCTCCCACTTTGACCCGAGGTTCAAATTTCCACTTCTTCGTGCGGTTAATGGCCGGAACGCTGATGCCTCTGGAGATGAAATGGCTTTTCGCGGCCTTTTCGATGAGCTCCAGGGGACGCTGAATCCCGTCGTAAAACTGCTCGATGATGCCGGGGCCGAGTTCGACGGAAAGGGGTTCGCCGAGACCGACAACCGGCTCTCCCGGCTTGAGTCCCGATGTTTCCTCGTAGGCCTGGATGGAAGCCAGGTCTCCTTTCAGCTCGACGATCTCGCCCACCAGCCCGATTTCTCCGATCTGTACCACGTCGTACATACTTGCGCCGGACATCCCCTTGGCCACGACCAGGGGGCCGGATATTCGTTCGATAACTCCTTTGATCATTTTTTCGTTGGGCACGTTTATCGCCTCCGCAAGGGCCTGTGAGCCCCTTTTTTTACTGTTCTGCAATTTTGGATCGGGATCCCGCCTCCGGCAATCGGGCGTCTGCCCTCAGAAAGCGGACCCGGTTTCCTTATCGTATCCACCGCGCTATCTTTCCGCAAAAATATCCATGCCTACGGCTTTTTCGACGCTGTTGCGAATCGATGCCAGGCCGGCGCCTGTGCTTCCCATAAGGCCGGGAAGGGGCAGAACGCTCGTCGGATAAGCGTCGTTGATTTCCTCGATTTTTGCGGTGAAATCGATGAACAGGTCCTCCTGGATGAAGACGACGCCATAATTTTCCCTCGCCAGTTTCTCGAGGATATGCTCGAAGTCGCCGCGGTTCGACGCGTTCAAAACCACCGGCTTCACTCCTGCGGCCTGAAACGGCAAAACCATCTCGTAATCGCCGATAGCCGCCATCGGCAGAGAAACGCTATCGGCCATGACCCAGCAACCTCCTTGCAAACTCGCGATTCAGTCCATTTGCGACGCAAACCAGGACGGTCCTGAGATTGCGAACCTCCATATCCTTCTGCAGAAGATAGAGAAGGACGTTTTCCGGCGCGTCCGAAATGTATTTTGCCTTTTCCAGCACCCGGATCAAATAATTGTCGAGGGCCTTCGTGAACTCGGAAAGGCTGACCTGCACGTCCGAATGATCCTGAAGCGTATCAAGGGTCGCGCTGATGCCGGCGTGGGAAATGGATTTTCCCCAGGATTCCAGCGGTTCCCCCAGAAGCTTCGCCACTTCGTCCGGCCGAAGGGTCCCCCCTCGATGGAAAA
Organism: Synergistaceae bacterium; assembly: GCA_031272035.1. Taxonomy (NCBI): domain Bacteria; kingdom Thermotogati; phylum Synergistota; class Synergistia; order Synergistales; family Synergistaceae; species Synergistaceae bacterium. The sequence goes on along the minus strand of JAISUO010000032.1, from coordinate 44,252 downwards.
AGGGAAGGGCCGCCGCGGCGTCGAAACCGAGGCGCTGCAGACGAACGGCGTTTTTCAGGTTTTCCGCGTCCGTTTTGTGCCGCACCCACCGAACGACGGCGGGCATCTTCAGTTTTTCGGCCAGCTTCCGCATGGAGGCGAACAGGTGCTCGTCCAGAAGAAGCTCCACCTGACGGGTGCTTTTCGTCTGATCCCACAGCGTCCAGCAGCGGGGAACAACGTCGTTCAGCCCCCAGGGCAGCAGGCCGTACTCCTCCCCCTCGATCGCGAGAACCATTTTTTCCGTATCCATCGAGCCGAGATGAGAAAGGAGGTCGTAACGCCGCTCTCCGCTCTCTCTGGCCAGAAAAAGACTTTTCAGGATGACCTTTACGTTGTTGAAATCGTAGGGCATTCTGTAAAGGTCGAGCAGTTCCCTGTCCGGGACGAACTGCCTCAGTTCGTCGAAAAGGTGCCACAGCTCCTCGTCGATGATTCGGTCGAAATTAACCTCGTTTCCGCCCGAAAACCACTGAGAATAAGGAGTTTCCCCCAGTGTACGGAGGGCGTCCTCCGTGGTGACGCTGTCGAGGAGTCTCAGAAAAAACGAGGGTTCCAAAAAACGGTTCTCCATCCCCCGGAGCCGCGCCACCGTGTACATGTAGCTCACGGTCGACACCTCCTCAGGAGAACAGCCGTTTGACGACGTCGGCTTCCAGGTCCGGACGGATATCCCTCACCAGCATATCCCATGAACAATTGGTGTCGATATTCCCCTGCTTCAGAACGAATCCTCCCGTGATGGGAAGGCGCTCGCTCGCCAGAGAAAACCCCGTTTTGTGAGATCCGTTGTACGCTTCAAGCCATCCGGCGTCGATGTGCTTCTCGTTTTTGCCGATGAAAAGCGCGCCCTCGCCGGAGATCTGTTCCAGCAGCTTTTGAACGAAGGAGAGGTATTTATCCTTCGGCAGCTCCGAAAGCTGGCGCAAAGCCGCCTCGAAGGACTCGCCGATCAGGCGCTGCTTCACGCCCAGATCCACCTTGTTGGCGTCGAGCTCCGCCACGATCTGGCGGCGTTTGAGGATCTCCGGCTCTTCTTTCGCGAAGCGGTTCTTATACGAGGTCTGAAGTTCCCGTATTTCGTTGTCCGCTTTTTGTGCGACCGCCGACACCTGAGCGTCGTTGTCGCTCTGAATGGCCCTGATCCGGGCCTGCGCTTCCGCGTTTATCTTCGCTTTGATATCGGCCAGTGACATGAAACCTCACCTGCCTTAAAGCTTGATGTAGGTCAGCATGATGATGCTCGTGAGAAGCGAGAGCACCGCGTAGGTTTCCACCATGGCCGGCAGCACCATCGACGTCGCGAAGGCGTCCGGTTTTTTAGAGATCAGCTGAATGGACGAGGCCGACGTTTTGCCCTGAGCGATGGCGGAAAGCCAGCAGACCAGCGCCACGGGCAGACAGGCTGCGAAAATCAGAAGTCCCTGAGCCCAGGTGAGGGCCGCCGGCTGACCGCCCAGAAGTCCCACCTTGTTCAGAACGACAAACACGATCAGCAGGCCGTAAATTCCCTGCGTGCCGGGAAGAGCCTGCAAAGCGAGGCATTTCACAAACTTGTCGGGGTCCTCGGACATGACGCCCGCCGCACTGTCACCGGCAATGCCGATTCCAATAGCCGAGCCGATTCCCGCCATTCCTCCGGCGAGAGCTGCGCCCAACAGAGCCAGAAAAAGTCCCAGTAATTCCACAGTAAGCACTCCTTTCCTTAATTAAGACCCGTTATTTCGAGTCAGTCACCTGTATATACTGCGTCGAAAACATCAGCGGCCTGAAAGCGACGCCGCCGCCCGCATAAAATTTGCTGAAGAACTCCACGTACTGCAGACGCATGGAGTGTACGAAAGCGCCCAGCACGTTCACCGCCAGGCTGAAAAGATGGCCTCCCGCGACGATGACGATGGCGATCAGCCAGCCCACGTAGGGAATTTCCGCGGCCATTCCGCTGAGGAGGTTGATGATCGAGGCGATGACCGCCGACCCCAGGCCCAGCGCCAGAAGGCGGCTGTAACTGAGGATGTCGCCCAGGTAGGACGTTCCGCCGTAAAGGGCGTACAGTCCGGAGCCCACCCGAAGCAGAATGTTCTTCGTTCCCCTGCCCGCGTACAGGAAGATGATGATGGCCCCCGCGCCCGCCATGACAAGGCCCGTCAGGCGAATCAGTTCGGGAGCGGCGCCCGCGGCTCCTGTTCCAAAAAAGATGAGCCCCACCACGAAAAGAATCCAGGACACCTTGCCGCCGACGGCATCCACGGGGTTCCCTTTGCGGAATTCATCGTAAGCCGCGATGGCAAGACCGAACATGAGATGGATAACTCCCAGCAGAAGGGAAAGCCCCAGAATGGCCATGGGGTTCGCCAGAGGATCGATGACGAACAGAGCCTGTTTCAGAGGACGCAGAGGCGCCATGAAGAAGAAGGCGTCGATGAAGTCCCCGAAGAAGCTTCCCGTAACCGCGCCATAAATGAAGGTCGTGACGCTGCAGATGGCGAAGAGTTTGCAAAACTCCCCGACGTTCGCCGGCATTCTGCGGTATTTTTTGAAGAGCATCCAAAGGACGGCCCCGATCACCAGCGCGTAGCCGGCGTCTCCCAGACACATTCCGAAAAAGATGTAAAAGAACGGCGCCAGAAAAGGCGTGGGTTCCATCTCCCCGTAAGGAGGAGGCGAATACAGATAGGTCAGTACTTCGGCGGGTCTTATAAAGGCGTTGTTGCGCAGCAGCACCGGAGGATGGTCGTCCTTCTCCGGGGCGGAGACGGCAAACGCCGTGTTGGGACTGATGGCCTCCACCTGCTTCTGAAGAGCGGGCAGAGCGTCCGCGGGAATCCAGAAACACGTCCGCACCGTGGTGTCCGTCGCGGCGCTGGTGGAAAGAGCGTGATAGCGATCGTGCAAAATACGCTCGTAATCGGAGAGCTTCTGAATCACCGGCATCCATTCGTCCGCCATGCGCTGCAGATTCTCCTGAATTTCCGCCTCGCGGTTTTTGCAGTTCGCCAGACGCGCCGCGATTTTGGCGGATTCTTCCGCAACGGTTCCCGACAGGTAAGACGGCAGATCGATGAAGGACATGCCGCTGCGCAGACAGCAGTCCAGAGCCTGCTGTTCATGTGTACGGGCGTACAGAAGTACGGCCTGGATTTCCTTTGCCTTCGAATCCCGGGCTGAGACGAAAAGCTCCGTCTCGGCGCTGCAGGGCGTCAGTTCCTTTTTGAGCTCCGCCACCCGCTCCGCCGGCAGCGTGCCCAAAACACCCTTCAGCGTTCGGGTCCCTTCTCCAATAACATCCAGCGTATAGGGAAAATCTCCTATTTTGGAGAGCACGCCGGTGTCCGCTTCCAGCTGCGAGACCTCGATTCGCAGCTCGTTCAGGGCTGTTTCCGCTTTTTTGACGGACGAGGCGAGCCCTTTCAAATCCGTCTTTTGCGCTGTTTTCGTCAGCTCCGCCAGAGAGAGAAGAGGTTTCTCTCCCAGCATCCGGTCCACCGACGAGACGGGATCTTTGTAATATCCCCCCAGCGTGTGAAACAGGTATCGAATGTGAGTTTCATGCTCTTCGCACTGCCGCAGTTTCTCGGCGATATTTGCCATCTCCGCGCCAGGTCCCGACGCCGTTTCCGCGTCTTCGATGATCTGACAGACCCCGCTGCGCTGAAGAGCCGCCGCAATGTCTTCCTGAACGGATTTGTGATAGTAAAGTTCTGCTTTTCTGAGCTCAGCCACGCCCATATCTGCTCATCACCTCTTCCGTTATCCACGCCGCAACTCCTGCGACTTTGTCCCTGTGTTTCGCGTAAAACGTCTTAGCCCCTGTTTCCCGTTCGGTTACGATGCTTTTCGCCTTTGCCTCAGCGGTGCGCTCCGCCTGCTGAATTTTTTCCCGGAACTGCCGGATTGCCGACTGCCGGGCCTCCCGGACGGCGTTTTCAGCGTCGGTGGCCGCCTGGTTCAGTTTTCCGGCAGCTTCGACTCCCGCTTCCTGTACGCTCTTTGCAGCTTTTTCTTCCACAGTCTTAATTTCGTCAATAAGATTTGTTGCCAACCCATTCACCCCCTCTCAGGGCGTTTCGAAACACAGCCTCATTATCTCCATCCACTGACACAAAATCAAGTTACGATAACGTAACGGAGACCTTCGCTCTTTCGAGACAGATCTCCGTCGCTATTTTCTTCCCGGGGCGGGGAACTCAGGCTTCCACAAGAGTTTTAAGACGCCTGGCCATCATTTTTTTGCGTCTTGCGGCCGTATTGCGGTGCATGACTCCCTTCACCACAGCTTTGTCGATGACGCTCTGGGCCTCATCGAAGTGTTTGGCCGCCACGGGACTGTCTTTGGCCTCTACCGCCTCCAGCACCTTCTTCACCGCGTTTTTGCAGCGCGTGGTCCAGTAGCGGTTGTAGATGCGATTGCGTTCGGCGACTCGAACCCGTCTTTCCGCCGATTTTTTGTTGGGCATTGGTAAATCACCTCCCTGCTTCTGCTATATATGGTAAAAAGACATTCGAATACATTTTTCCGTCCGTCTCTTTTCCGCCGTAGAGACAAAAGGCATTGTAACATTGGCCCTCACGGGTAGCAAGGCAATTCGCGAAAAATAAATAAATTTTCGCATATCTTTACATGCCTCCATCTTTACATGTTTTCACCTTTACATGCTTTCATCTTACATGCCTTCATCTCCTTTTCATTTGCTTTCATTATAATATAATGCAGTCGACATTTTTCGGGATCTCTCCGGAGCTCCGGCGGGTATCCTCTTCGCATCGAGGTGAAGCGTACCACGAAAAGACCGCTGACGGAATTTTTCACTCCTTCCGGCATTCTGGCCTCCCGTCTCAGGGGATATGAGCACAGGCCTCAGCAGATGAAGTTCACCCTGGCCGTGGACGAGTTTCTTCAGGCTCCCCTTGAGAGGGTCATGGCGGCGGAAGCTCCTCCCGGCGTGGGGAAGACCTTCGCCGTGCTGATTCCCGCCATTTTGAGGGCGGAAGAGGAAGGAAAGCGCATTCTTTTTCTCACGGCCAGTATCGCCCTGCAGGAGCAGCTGATCGAGAAGGACCTTCCCGCCCTGGTTTCCATTCTGGGATGGCCGTTTTCCTACGGAATCTTAAAAGGAAGAAACAATTACGTCTGCCTCAGAAAAGCGGCGGCGCTGTCGGACGGAGATCTGTGGCTTCCCTCGGAGAAGGGCGGCTCCGGTCCGGACTTTCATCGCTGGGTGGAGGAGACGGACTCGGGGGACATGGCCGAGCTGTCCCTGACGCCGTCGCATCCCCTCTGGGGGCAAATCTCCGCCACGGCCCGATCCTGCCTGGCAATGGTCTGTCCCTTTCGCGAACGCTGTTTCGTGACCCGAACGCTGCGCCACGCTCAGGACTGGGACGTGGTGGTGGCCAATTACCACCTCTTTTTTTCTCACGTTCTCGGCGGGCGGGGCTCCTTTCCCGTGCCCTTCGACTGGCTGATCTGCGACGAGGCCCATCGAATGCCCGACGCCGTCCGCAACGCCTCCACGGTGGAGTTCAGCGCGGAGAACGGCGCCCAGCTTCTGCGTCCCCGGACCCTCGCCGCCTTCGACCCCCTGTTCGTTTCCCGGGGGATGGACGGCGCGGCCTTCCGGGAGCGGGCGGAAGAGTGCCGCGGAGCGCTGGATTCCCTGTTCGCCCTGCTGGAGCTCCACTGTCGTCAGGGGGAGGGGATCGTGAAGCGCAGCGAAGAGGTTTATCACAAAGGAGAAGAGCTTCTCTCGAAGGTGGACGCCCTCCTGTCGCAGATTCGAGGGATTGAGGACCACTTCATGGCCGGGGGCTTCGAAAACGGCTCCGCCCTGGGGGAGGCCGCGGCCCTGGTCAAATGGGCGGACGAGCTGCGGGAATTTCGGTCCGCCGCGCTCTGGTGCCTGGAGGTGGAGCATTATCCCTCCTGGGACTACTGGCGGGGGGCGAACGCCCTGATGAGCGCGCCCGTTATCTGCTCGGACATCGTTCAGAAGGCCCTCGCGGCGGAAGCTCCGGAAAAAAGCGTCATGATTTCCGCCACTCTCTCCATCGCCGGGGACTTCACCTTCTGGTCCCGGGAAACGGGGGTGGAGCCCGACAGAACCCTGGTGGCGGAGTCCCCCTTCGACGTCGAAAACCAGATGGAATTTCTGGTGGTGGACGTGGGGATTGCCGTGGCCTCCGAGGGCTACGACGGGAGAATCTGCCGGATCGTGGAGCGGCTCTGCGACGAAAACGGCGGGCGTTCGCTGGTTCTGCTCTCCTCCATGCGCCTGCTTCGGGCGGCGGGGGCCCGGATGAGGAAGCAGGAGCGGAAATACGAGGTGCTGGTGCAGGGCGAGCTTCCTCAGAGAGAGCTGCTGAGCCGGTTTCGGGAGGACGAGACCTCCGTGCTGATCGGCAGCGTTTCCTTTCGGGAAGGGGTGGATATTCCCGGAGACGGCCTGACTCAGGTCATCATTGATCGAATTCCCTTTCCCCATCCCCTCGACCCTCTGGTGCAGGCCAGAAACGCGCTTGAGGGCCAGAAAGCCTTCGTGAAGGTCACTTTGCCCAACGCCAAAATGTTTCTGAGGCAGGCGGTGGGACGCCTGATCCGCAGCGGCACGGACCACGGGCGGGTTGTTTTGCTGGACGGGCGGGTGCTGGACCGCAGGGAGTGGAAAATTCCGGAAAGTTTACCTGCATGTAAATACCGACGTTTATCCGTGAGAGAGTGATTAAAATTACTCTCCGAAAGAGCTTTGATGTTCGGGGAGTGATGGAGATGCGCGGGAAATTCACGGGAGGCAGCCTGGTGGAGGTGCTGACGTCCCTTTGTATCCTGGGATTCGCGCTTCCGGTCTGTCTGGAGGCGCTGGGGATGCTTTTTCTCCTGGGGCTGCGGATCAACGGGTACGCGGACAGGGCTTTCGGGGTGGACTGGTGGTTCAACCGGCTGGAGCGTCCCGTGACCCTGTCCTCCCTGGAGGCGATGCCCCGGCGGGGTCCCTCCGGGAAGCTCCATTTTCAGTGGGAGGCCCGTGTCGGGGACAATGGAGCCGTCGCCGTGACGCTGTACGTTTCGGACGGGCTGAAGTGGGCCGGCCCTCTGGTGGAAAGCCGTGTTTACTGAAAAAGGCCGGGGGGCCTTCTCTTTGACGGAAACGCTGTGCGCGGCCCTGATTACCGCGGCGCTGGGGGCGGCGCTTCTGCAGGGAGGACGGCATATTCTGCTTCTGACCACGCGTCTTTCGAACCGCACCCTGGCCTGGGAAAGAGGACAAAACGCCCTGTCCCTTCTGGAACCCCGGGTGACCCACGCCGGACTGGGCCTTCCGGGAGGGAGCACTCAGGAGCTGAGGCAGGCCTTCGGGGCCGGACAGTCCTCCGCTCCGCCTCCGGCCTTCTGGTCTCAGGGGCCGGTGCAGGTCTGGGAGGGATACCCCACCCTGTGGAATCCCGTCCCGGAAAAAGAAAACGTGCGTCGGGGAAGGGGGCTGGTGCTGCTTTACGCGGTTCCCTCGAGGCTGCAGGCAAAACTTCGGGAGGGACGGCCTCTCGCGATGGAGGCGGGGGTCTCCTGCTCTCTGGAGCTTTTTCCGGCGGAGGCGATGACGGGGGCCGCCGACGGACTTCGGCCCGGTACGAGGGACGACCTCTGGTCCTGGGTCGTCTTTCCGTTTATGAAACTTCCGCTTTATCTGAGCGGCCGGTTCGGAAATACCGTGGTTCTTCAGGCGGCAGTCTCCGCGAAGGCGCCCCTGCTGCCCTGGGATGAGATGCATTTTCTGCGGGGCGAGCGTTTTCAGGTCCGGCACAGCACGCTGTACGGGGAGACGCTGAGGCGGCGCTGGGAAGCGGGGCAGCCTCTCCTGGACGGAATACTGGAGATGTGGTTCGAGTGGACGCCGTCGAAGCGCCTTCTTGAGGCATGGGTCCTGAGCACGGGGGGAAGCGCCGCCTTCGGGACCGCCTCCCGCCCGCCGGAATGGCCCCCTGAAGCGCCCTGGCGGGAGGATTTTGAAGGTCATGACACGGTGGTTTCGCGGGCCTCCTGGGTGGTGAGAAACCTGTGAACGGGATCATAAAAATAATGAAGCGGAAATTTTATGAGAAGAAAAAAGCTTTCGTACTTTTTCCGGTGGTCGCCCTCCTGTTTGCGGCGACGCTTTTGCTGGGGCTTTTTCTTTTTCTCACCGGACGTTCCCTGGAGGTGGCGAAAGGGGCTCTGGAGCGCACCCGCACCCGTTCGGCCTTCCTGTCGATGACGAACGATTCTCTGCGGTGGCTGAACCGGGAGCTGAAAGAGCATCGCCGTCCGAGAGCCTCTTTCGACGGCCCTCTGTCGGATTTGAATTTTCTGCGGGTTTTTGCCTCGGGAGACTCGAATTTTCAGTCGGTAACCGTTTACGATTTGGATTACCCCTGGGAAAAACTGGAAAGTTCTCCTGCCCTGCCGCCGCCCTGTACGGGCGGATACCTGATACGGGCCGTCGTCGCTCGAAAAGGGGAGGTTCCCTTCATAAGCGAGAGCGTTTTCAAAGTTCTTCCCATTCCCTCGACAAACGAAACAACCGATTATGTATTGGAGGAACGCCCTTTTATTTGGCGGGAGATTCGCCGATAAAAATATACAGAGTATTTTTGATTATTTTTACATTATTTTTGCGTTAAAGATATTGCTACAAAATAGGAATTATGTAATAATTATCCAGGCAGTGCAGAGTTGACAGATTAAAACAAAAGTAAATGAAATCGTTTATAGTTTAGAAGTCCAGCAGATGGATTTTTCCGTAACCCGAAAAGTTCCTCCTATGGAACCAGGTGAGGAACGGAAATTTTTTGTTTGGCCTGCGGAAAAATGCGTTAAATGTTTGTGTTGTACGGCAAGTGTGTTAAAATAAATCAATTTAATTCGAAATGCGGGAGTTTCGGCGAGGCATATTGATGGAGGGGGGGCTGCAGATTTTCCATGTTCGCAAAGAAAAGCGCCTCTAAAGGTGGAAGTTATGCGGGGATAGCGCTCCATGGGGATTCTGTGCGTTATCTTGAACTGAGCGGCGGGAGAGGCGCTTTGCGTGTGGTCAAACAGGAAATCGTTCCTGTGGCGCAGGGGGCTGTTGTCAAGGATTCTCTGGTGGGATTGGACGCGGTGGGCGCGGCGCTGGAAAATCTCCGGTCAGCCGTCGGCTCCTTCAGCTGCCCCGTTGTCCTGGGGATTCCCTCAAGAGACGTCATTCTTCGTCTGGTGGAATATCCCAGAATGAGTACTGAGGATGTAAAAGAAGCTCTGCAGTTCGAATTCGATAAATATTTTCCTTATCCTTATCTGGAGGCGGCGGCGGATGTGGCTGAAGTCGAAGTCCCCAGTCCCGATGCCATGGAAAAATCGACAATTCTGGTGGCGACCTGCCGGCAGAGGATCATCACCGACATCGCCAAAATCGCCTCTCGCGCGGGGATAACGCTGGCCGCGGTGGAACCCATGAACGTGGCCTTTTTCAGGGCGGCCATAGGTCCGGATCCCCGTTCGGACAGCTATTTTGTCGTGTTCGTGGAGCCCGAAAGCACTCAGATTATGCTGGGTTATAAGGATAACGGAATTCTTTTTCGATCCACGGCGGTGGATCTCACTTCACGGGAGGCCCGGGAGTCCGACGAGGGAATCATGCCGATTCTCCGGGACGTACAAAACACCATTATTTTTGCGGGAAATCAGTACAGGGGGCTGGAGCCGAACCACCTCATCCTGGGCGGAATCGTGGGAAGAGATTCCCGCCTGGCCATGCTGCTGGAAACGGGCGCTTCAGTGAGTGTAACGCCTCTTGACGTTTGGAGTTTATGGCATACCTCCTCGCCGGCTGGAAACATCAGCGGCTTTGAGGTGGCCTTTGGACTGGCGGTGAGGAATCTGCTATGAGAATACAGTTTGATCTCAGGCCGGCGAGTCTCGTGGCCAGCCAGAAGAAGAAAAGCTCCTTCAATCCCATGCGTCTTCTGGCGTTTTTGCTGTTGCTAATTTTTCTTGCATCCAGCGGTTTTTACCTGGTTAAAATGACCCTTGAAAGAATCCGCCTCGGCGGAGCCATAGAGGAAAAGCAATACCAGGTCGAGGAAATGGACTCCAAAAAGCGGGCTCTGGAGGCGGAAATCAACCGTCTGAAGGCGGAGGAAAAGGTTTTCGCGGATACGCTGAAGATCATGCAGGACGACCTCCCCACGCTGGAGGTTCTGAACGCGGTGGAAAACAGCATGGCCTCCATTTCCGGCATGGCCGCCACCTCCCTTCGGCTGTCTCCTCCCGCGGCGGCGGGCGCGCCGGGTAAAGCCGTACTGGAAGCGACGTCCGTGGAAGACGCGCAGATCGTCCAGCTCACCACGGGGCTCAGTCAGAGCGGAGTGTTTTCCGGGGTGGTTCTGGGAAACTCCACGCTGGACGAAAAAACCGGCAGGGTCACTTTTACGCTGAATCTGGATTTGCGCTCCATGGGCCAAATTCGGGCGGCTTCGGGAAAGTAGGGGAGGGAAAACCGTGAACGACAACAAGGTTACGATACTGGGTTTTCTCTTTTTTCTGTTCTGTGTGGGCCTGATGGGAGGGATCTACGTCCTGAACGGACAGCTCGAAACTCTGCAGGCCGAGTACGACGATCTGGAGCAGCGCAGGGTCAATCTGGAGCAGGACACCCAGGTGCTCATGGATCAAAAAAGAGTGTTTACAAAAGCATTCGACAATTTGAAAAATTACAAGATCAACGTGGCATCGGAGGATATGGGTTTTTACGCGGAAGTGCAGCAGGCCGTGCAGAAGAACGAGATCAACATCCTCTCCACCCGTCAGCAGGGAGAGACCAAAGAGGGCCGGAGTTCCATCTCTCTGACGCTGAAGGGGGACTACTACTCGTTCATGCGGGTGCTGTCCGACTGGAGGAACCTTCCCATCACGGTGCGCGTGGCGAACCTGACGGTGACGGCATCCAAGACACCCGAAACGCGGGGAGAAATACAGGCGGATGTTTTGGTCGAAGCCATCGTCGCCAAGACGCCAGGCAGGAGGTGAGTCGGAATGGAAGAACGGATGAGTTGGGGCGAAGCAATCGGCGCAGCATGGGGAAACCTGACGGGATCCAGCAGTGAGGGAGGCTCTGTTCGTACGATTCGGCTCCTGTTTTTTCTGCTTTTTATCGGAGGTACGGCCTGGGCTGGGTACAATTTCGTAAAAGCTCAGACTCTGCTCGAAGAAAAGGTGTACTATCCGGAAACCACCGCCAACACGGTGCAGGCGGATGAAAAAAGATTAAACGCCATGGTTGCGGAAGTGCAGTCCACCTCCCAGATGCGCACCAACAGCGCCACGATGGTGGACAGCATGGAGGACGGCGGACGTTACGCCTTCGCGGATCCGACGATGTTCCCTTCGGAGGGACCTCGTCCGCCCGTGGCTGATGTAGTGACGCTCGTTCCGCCTCCGGTTGTTGTGGAAATGCCTCCGGAGATCGTGGTTCGGGCGATCATGACGATGGGGAAGCAGCGCGTGGCGGTTATGGATATCGTAGGAATCGGCAATGGTCTGATGGTCAGAGCGGGGGATACTTTCATGCAGAAAAAGGGGCGCGTGGTGCAGATCGCACCCGATAAGGTCGTTTTGCGCTGGGCTGACCATAATTTCGATATTAGACCCAACTTTTGACAAAATTTTGATAACGGGAGATGGGGTAATTTAAATGAGCATATCGACCTGCAGAAAGGTGTTCCTGACGTTGTTGACGCTGGTTGTGGCTTGCGCAGCCTGCACAGCCGACGCGGCCGGCGAGGGAAGGTATGGAGACAACCTGATCGGGCTGCCGTCCTTGTCCGCGTTTCAACTCTATCAGATCGGGGATGCCGACCTTGTGATCAATATATCGGGTAAGCGTCTGCCTCCGCCGGAGATCGTCAACAGCGGCAGCGATACCCTCGTCATATTGCGAGAAGCCCGCTGGGACGAAGGAGACAGAACCATCAACCCCGTGCCGATGGTTACGAGAATCAGCGCCGAGCAAAGGGGCCGCGACGTGATCGTCGCCATACGCACGGAAAAGCCGCTTCAGCTGCAGTCCACCCGGGGCATCGCCCCCTCCGACGCCTACACTCTTCGTCTGACCACCATGGACCAGCAGCAGAAGCTCATTGAGGAGCCCGTGGCCACCCGGCAGCCTCAGACTCTGAGAGTTCCCACGGGACCCTTCGCCGTCACCACGCCCATCACTCTCGACCTGAGAGACGCGGAGCTGAAGGACGTCTTCCGGATGCTGGGCGCTCACCTGAAGAAAAATATCATTATCGATCCCTCCCTTCCTCCCGCCCTGGTGACCATGACCCTCAAAAACACCCCCCTCAGCGAGGCCTTCGGCTATCTCATGAGAACCTACGACATCGCCTACGAGCTGGCGGGCAAGGACACCATCATCGTTGGGACCACCGACGGACTTTCGAAGGTGGCGGGCAAGGAGGAGACCCGGGCCTATCACGTGGCCTACGCCGATCCCGCGGCTCTGTCGGCCCTTGTGGTGAACCTGACGAAGGTCACGGCGGATCGGGTTGTGGTGGATCCCCGTCTGCGCACCCTCTACGTCACCTCCTACCCCTCCAAGCTGGAGGAAGTGGCTCTTGTGCTGCAGAAACTGGACCATCCGGGCAAGCAGATCATGCTTCACGCCCGCATTCTTGAATTTACGGACAACGCCACCCTTGAAGTGGAGTCGGCTCTGAACGCCGTATACGATCACTGGTGGTTCAACTACGCCGGCGGGCAGGCCACGGGCGGCTTCGCGGACGACAACCGGCTGGGGCGGGGAACTCCCACGTCCACCATTCAGCCCGGAACGGGGCTTCTCACCCCCATGCAGGGCGTCTGGCGGGAGTTCGACGTGGCCTTCCGGGCGGTGGAGACCAAGGGCTGGGGCCGGGCGCTGGCCAATCCCTCCGTCATCGTCATCGACGGGCAGGAGGCCAACATCAGCCTGACTCAGGACTATCCCTACATTTCCGGACGGGACGACGCGGGCAACCCAAGCTGGAGCATTCAGAGGGTCGGTCCTCAGATGACCCTCACCCCCACCCTGGGCCGCGACGGCATCGTGACGATCAAGCTCACCATCCAGACCGGCGACATCGTGGACCAGGTCAGCGGAAGTCTGGGCGAGACCATGCCCATCACCGCCAACCGCAGCGTGGAAACCAACGTGCGGGTTCGAGACGGAGAGCCCTTCGTGGTGGGCGGCCTCTTCAACGACAACAAGACCCGCAGCAAAATGCGGATTCCCATTTTGGGGCAGATTCCCCTTCTGGGCGAGATTTTCACCGTCCACAACAACACCCACCGCAAGACGCAGGTCGCCATCGTGGTGGTGCCTTACATCCTGAACACGCCGGACGTGGCCATCGATCAGGAGAGGGTCCTTTCCATCCAGTAGCCTTCTCCATCCGGTAACCCTGGTCGGATAAATTACGCATCTTTTTATGAATGGGCGGGAAGTACGGTATAATACAGCCAGACTTCTCGCTCTTTTTATGGGCAAAAATGGAGGAATTACGGAATGGCTCAGGTAGTGGACACCACCGACTTCTACGTAGGATTGAAATTCAGATGGCAGGACGCCATATGGGAAATCGAGGAATTTGATCATCACAAAATGGGGCGTGGTGGGGCCGTCGTCCGAACGAAACTGCGCAACGTGGAAACGGGGTCCGCTGTGGAAAATTCCTTCAAACCGGGTGAAAAGTTCGAACGCATCATCTACGAGGAAAAGCCGGCTCAGTTCAGCTACAAGGATGGCGACGACTACGTCTTCATGGACCTCGCCACCTATGACCAGCTCACCATCACTCCCGCGGCCCTGGGCAGCGCCGTGAAGTATCTGGTGGATGATATGGAGATCAAAATCGAGTTTTTCGAGGGCAAAATCATGGGGATCGAACTTCCCAAGAGCGTCGAGCTGAAAGTCGTGGAAACTCCTCCCAGCTTCAAGGGCGACACCGTGTCGGGAGGCGGCAAGCCGGCCGTTCTCGAAACGGGGATAACGGTTACGGTTCCCGTTTTTGTGGAGCCGGGTGAGGTCATCGTAGTCGACACCCGTTCGGGGTTGTATCTGGAAAGGGCAAAAAAATAGGAGGTGAGCACATTTTGAACTCCAGGGAAAGGATAGCGTACCTCAGGGGGCTTCTTGATTCCATGCCTGGGGATGAAAAGGTGCAAAAGATCTGCTTCGCCGTGGCGGAGGCTCTCGACGCCCTCGCGGTGGAAATCGCCGAGCAGGGGAAGCGGATTGACCTGCAGAGGGAGCACTACGAAGGTCTTGTGGACGAACTGGATGAACTGCACGATGCCGTTTATGAACTGGAAGAAGCCATGGGAATGGACTCCGAAGAAGATATGGAAGAGGACGGAAGCGGAGACGAGGACGGAGAAGGGCTGGAAGAAGTGACGGAAAGCTACATCTCCATGACCTGCCCGGCCTGCGCCTATTCCTTTTATTATCGGTACGAAGAGGACAAGGAGAACGAAAAACTGATCTGTCCCAGTTGCGGAGAAGAATTCAACCGCTCGCTGTAATAATTTATATATTTTATTTTGCGGTGCTGCGGTGTCGATGAAGTCGAAAGCAATTTCCGGAAATATATAGTTTTGACAGAAACCAGGGAGGAGAAAAAATGGATCAGAACGTCGAGGGTAAAAATGCGGCCGCTGATGCCGCGCAGTTCAAGGGACAGTTCGAGGGGAACATCCATATCTCCGAGGATGTCATCGTAGAGCTGGCGAAGAAGACGATTGCGGGCATTCCCAACATACAGGCGGCCAATATGGGTATTGCCTCAAAATTCGGTATTGGCCGCAAGAGCGGCGACGGGATCCGCGTCACCGTGGAGGAAGGCAAAATTCCGGCCATGACGGTGGACGCTTACATTCTCGTCAGATACGGTCAGCGCATTCCCGACCTGGCCTGGGACGTGCAGGAAAAGATCAAGGCCAATCTGGAGCGTTATACGGGATATACCGTTACGGCGGTGAATATAAACGTGCAGGGCATTTATCTGGACGAGCCCCCGGTTGTCCCCGGAAAAGACGATGACGGAGAAGCTGCAGAGACCGATGTTGTCGCTCCCGCTCCCGCGCCCGCCCCTGAGGATGATAAGGAAAATTGAAATCGATTCGCGTTCAGCGGCGTGTTCTGTATAATTCCCCCCTCAGGATTTGCGCGGGTTTCGGGCGTTTTCGGGAACCCTCGGGTCGGGGCGGGGTATAATCCCTGGGAGTGATGAATCATGTATTTTCTGTGGAAAAGAACTCCTCACGGCAGCATAAGAGTCTCCTGTGACGGGCTTTCCGGTTTTATCGATCGCATACTGTCCGAAAAATCCAGGTGCCGGAGCCTGTCGCTTGCGGAGGGAGAAAGCGCGGCGGTCACGCTTGTGCTTTCCTCGGAGGATTCCGTTTCGAAGGGGGCCCTGATCGAGGAAAGAATTTCGTCCATCGTAGCGCCGCTGGGTTTTCGCGTCAACGTTATCTGGGTGGACAGGGGCGTTCCGGAAACCGAGTGGGTGGAGCTTCTCTCCTCGCTCTACCGGAATCCCTGGTTCTGGATGCTTGTCGCCGTTGTGGTGACGCTGACGGTGGTCGCGGGGCTGAAGGGGCTTTTCTGGACTCTGTTCTGGGGGACGGCGGCCTGGTTCGTCTCCAGACTGCTGATTTCGTTCGCAATAAGAAAAAGGCTGGGGTTCTTCCCGCCCCTCGTTCGAAGGTAGGCCTTTTTTGACGAAATCGTCTGTCGCGCTGAGCCGCCACCGTTCCAGAGAGCTGGCAGTGCAGCTTTTATACTCTCTGGATACCCGCCCCGGCTGCGATCCGAAAGAATGCGAGGATGTTTTTCTGTCCGAAGAGGGTTTCGCTCCGGAAGAGTCCGCCGAGGTTTGTCAGTACCTGCGCTTTCTCGTGGAGGGAACCTGGGGCAGACGTCTGGAAATCGACAACATGATCCGTCAGGTCGTTCTGGGATGGCGTCCTGAGCGTATGTTGGCCGTGGACAGGGCTGTGATCCGCCTGGCGGTTTTCGAGGGGTTCCTGAAGAAACGGGTTCCCCTGGCGGTGGCCATTTCCGAGGCGGTGGAGCTGGCGCAGCTTTTTGGAACCGATGAGTCGTCCAAATTTGTCAACGGCGTCCTGGCGAGGGTGATTCGCTTCATGGAGGGACAGGAAACGAACGGAAACGTGGAAAATGCAGCTTCGAATACCGAGATCTCAACTGACCGTTGACGAGCTGACGGCTTATCTTCAGGGACTTTTCACCTCAGACGCCGCGCTGAAGTCCCTTGTGGTCAGCGGTGAAATTGCAGAGTTCAAAAAACATACGAGCGGCCACTGTTATTTCACCCTGCTGGGTGAAGAAAGCAGGGTCGCTTGTGCTATTTTTAAGCAGTACGCCGGATTCGTGCCCAAATGGCCGGAAAACGGGGACAGCGTCCTTGTGGAGGGCAGCGTCGGGATTTATCCTCAGAGAGGTGTCTATCAGCTTTATGCCCGTCGTCTGGTTCCACTGGGGGCCGGCGCCATCGACCGGGCCCGCAGAGAGCTTCGGGAGCGCCTGGAGAAGGAGGGGCTTTTCTCTCCGGCCCTTAAGCGTTCCCTGCCTCCCTATCCCCGGAAGGTCGCTCTGATCACCTCCGGAACGGGAGCGGCAGCCTGGGACGTGATTCGCGTGGCGGGCCGCCGTTACCCGGCCTGCGCTCTGGTGGTGGTTCCCGCTCAGGTTCAGGGCGTGGACGCGCCCTTCGAAATCCAGCGCGCCTTTTCCAGAATCGCCGGTATTCCCGGGCTGGACTGCGTGCTGCTGGTTCGGGGCGGGGGCAGTCGGGAGGATCTGACGCCCTTCGACGACGAGGGGGTGGTTCGGGCCGTCCGCTCCTGTCCCGTTCCGGTGGTCTGCGGTGTGGGGCACGACGTGGACACGACCCTCTGCGACATGGCCGCGGATCTGAGGGCCTCCACGCCCTCCGCCGCCGCGGAGCTGGTTTTTCCCAACGGCAGAGAGCTGGACGCGGGACTTCTCGGGCTGAGGGATCGTCTGGCTCTGGACCTGAAAAGGCGTATAAACGCGGAGAAAACGCGGCTGGAGCACCTGGAAAACCTTCTGACCCGTCGAATAGCGCGTATCTTTCAGGACTGCGCCGCGGCTCTTGACGTGAGAGAAAAGGCTCTCGCCTCGGCCATGGCCCTTTCTCTGGCGGAAGGTCGCAGGGCTCTGGCGGAGAGGGCGGCGGGGCTGGACGCGCTTTCCCCCCTGGCGGTGCTGACCCGGGGCTTTGTGATCTGCGAAAAGGACGGGCGACGCATTCGGTCGGTTCGCGAGCTGACGGAGGGAGACCGGCTGGAAATCCGTTTTCCTGACGGAACGGCGAAGGCTTTGGTGGACGAAATTTTGGATTAAAAATCTGAATAAATCTGAATCGACAATGGGGGCGAAAACGTGCTGCCGGAGAGCGTGAGCTGGCGTGAAAAAAACGGAGTGCTGGAACTGCTGGACCAACGGGCTCTGCCGGGAGCCGAGAGGAGCGTTGTGTGCCGTGAGCCGGAGGACGTGGCTCAGGCCATCGAAAATATGACCGTGAGAGGCGCTCCGGCCATCGGAATCGCCGCGGCCTACGGGGTCCTCCTGGGGGCCCGCTCCGGACGGAAGGCCGCTTCCCTCGCTCTGGAACGACTTGCCCGCACCCGCCCCACGGCGGTGAACCTCTTCTCCGCTTTGAACCGAATGAAGAAGTGTCTCGAATCCGCGCCGGACGACGCGCTGGAGCGGGTTCTTCTGGAGGAGGCCCGAAGGATCCACGGCGAGGACCTGGAGAACAACCGCAGGCTGGGAGCGTATGGAGCGGCTCTGCTGCCGGATAAGGCGGTGGTTCTGACCCACTGCAACGCCGGAGCCGTGGCGACGGGGGGACATGGGACGGCGTTGGGGATTTTGCGCTCGGCCCGGGAGGCCGGAAAGACGATAAAAGTCTACGCCGACGAAACCCGCCCGCTTTTGCAGGGTTCCCGGCTGACGGCCTGGGAGCTGGATCGGGACGGCTTCGACGTGACGGTGATCTGCGACGGCATGGCGGCGGCCCTGATGAAAAACCAAAGCGTCGACGCCGTTATTGTGGGAGCGGATCGCATCGCGGCCAACGGAGATACGGCGAACAAGACGGGGACCTACATGCTGGCCGTCGCCGCCCGTCATCACGGAGTTCCCTTCTACGTGGCCGCTCCTCGAAGCACTCTGGACCCCGCGCTGCCGTCGGGAGAGCACATTCCCATAGAAATTCGCTCCGACGGGGAAGTGCGCCGCCTCTTCGACGGGAGTTCCATTCCCGAATCCGTCAAAATCTGGAATCCGGCTTTCGACGTGACCCCCGCGGAGCTGATAACCGCTATAATAACGGAAGAGGGTGTTTTCAGGCCACCCTGTCGTTTTTGAGCCTGATATTTTGTGTCTGGAGGGATTTGCGGTGGAAAAATACAGGGTTGCGGACATGGGACTGGCGCCTCACGGGGCGAAAAAAATAGAATGGGCATGGCAGTATATGCCGTCGCTTCGGTTTCTTGAGAAGAAATACGGCGCGGAGCAGCCCTTCAAAGGGGCTACTCTGGCGGCCTGTCTGCACCTTGAGGCGAAGACGGCCTGTCTTCTGCTCACTCTGAAACGCCTTGGAGCCACCGTCGCCGCCTGCGGGAGCAATCCGCTGTCCACTCAGGACGACGTCTGCGCCGCGCTGGCGGAGGGGGGAGTCAACGTTTTCAGCCGCCGGGGCATGTCCACGGAGGAGTATTTCGGCTATGTGCGGAACGTGCTGGACTTCCGGCCCGACGTGGTGGTGGACGACGGGGCCGACGTGGTGGCCATGCTCCATAAGGAGCGTCAGGACCTGCTTCCCAACATTCGGGGGGCCTCGGAGGAAACCACTTCCGGAGTCAAGCGTCTGAAGGCCATGCAGGCCGAGGGGGTTTTGAAGCTGCCCGTGATCTCGGTCAACGACGCCCTCAGCAAGTACCTGTTCGACAACCGCTACGGCACGGGCCAGTCCGTATGGGACGGAGTGATGCGCACCACCAACATGGTGGTGGCGGGCCGCATCGTCGTCGTGGCGGGGTACGGCTGGTGCGGAAAGGGCGTGGCCAAACGGGCGGCGGGCCTGGGAGCCCGCGTCGTGGTGACGGAGATCGACCCTCACAAGGCCTGCGAGGCGCTTATGGACGGGTTCGACGTCATGCCCATGGAGGAGGCCGCGAAGGTGGGAGATATTTTCCTGACTTTGACGGGCAATATCAGCGTCATCGACGGGCGGCATTTCCCGCTGATGAAAAACGGGGTCATTTTGGGCAACGCGGGACACTTCGACGTGGAGATCTGCAAGACGGATCTTCTCGCCCAGGCCGACCACGTGGAACAGCTGCGGGACAACATCGATACCTATGTCATGAAGGACGGGCGGCGCCTGAATTTGCTGGGAGAGGGGCGTCTCACCAACCTGGCCTGTGCCGACGGGCACCCCATCGAAATCATGGACCTGAGTTTTTCTCTGCAGCTGGAAGCCGCCCTTTACGTCTACACCCACAAAATGGCCCCCGGCGTCCATCCCGTCCCGGCTGAAACGGATCGGGCCGTAATGGAGTCCAAACTGGCGGCGCTGGGAATCGCCATCGACACGCCGACCCCTGCCCAGAAGGAATACATGCAAAGCTGGCAGGAGTGAGAGGGCCCTGGATCGAAAGGAGTTTTTCGAGATATGACCACGCTGTTCAAAGATGTGCTGATACTGGACGGAGAGAGGGAAAAGGCGGAACGGGGACATATTCTCGTGTCCAAGGGGCGCATTCAGTCTCTGATGAGCCTTTCCACAACTCCCCCCTCAGCCGATCGGGTGGTGGAGGGATATGGAAAAACGGCCGTTCTGCCGGGGTTCGTCAACGCCCACACCCACGCGGCCATGACTCTCCTGCGGGGGCTGGGGGAAGAAGTGCCGCTGATGGAGTGGCTGCAGAAAAAAATCTGGCCGGTGGAAGAAAAAATGACCGCCGAACACATCCGCCGGGGAACGCAGCTGGCCATTCTGGAAATGGTGAGCATGGGGACCACCTGTTTCGCGGATATGTATTTCGAGATGGACGAGGTGGCTCAGGCGGCGCTGGAGGCGGGGATGCGCTGCGCCCTCTGCCGGGGAATCACGGACGGACCCGCCGGGGCCGACGGAGAGCGGAAAATCGACAAAAGCGTCAGGGACGGTCTGCGTCTTTTCGAAACCTGGCATGGACGGGAGGGCCTGCTGACGGTGCAGCTGGGACCTCACGCTCTCTACACCGTTCCCCTGAAGGACATGAAGACCATCGTGGCTCAGGCGAAGGAGCGGGGAATTGGGATTCACCACCACTTTCTGGAGATCAAGTGGGAGCTGGAGTACCTCCGGAACGAGCTGAAGCTGACCCCCGAGGATTACCTGCGGGAAACCGGTCTGCTGGATACGGTGGGGACGGTACTGGCCCACGGCGTCTGGATGGACCCGGCCTGGGCGGAGGCTCTGGATTTGTCGAAAATCACCATCGTCCACAACCCCAACAGCAACATGAAACTCGCCAGCGGAGTGATGCCGCTGGAGCGGTGGCTGGACAAAAACGTGGGGCTCGCTCTGGGGACGGACGGCGCTTCCAGCAACAACCGGCTGGACATGTGGGACGAAATGCGGAACGCCGTTCTGCTGCACCGGGGCGTGACGCGGGACCCCGTAAGCGTTCTGGCCCGGGATGTGCTGCGCATGGCCACCTTCGAGGGAGCACGGGCCTTCGGCTTCGTCAACACGGGGCTGATTCGGGAAGGCTGGACGGCGGATCTGGTCATGGTCGATCTGGACCGCCCGCACTATGTGGGGGTCAACGAGGAGAACCTTGGCGCTTTCGTGGTCTACGCCGGAACCTCCGCCGACGTTCGGGGCACCATGATCAACGGCAAATGGGCGTTCCTGGACGGCGCCTGGCTCACTCTGGACCGGGACGAAATCGTGGCGAAAGCCCGTGAGGCGCGGGAGGAAATCACAAAATAGCTCGAAGAAGAGGAGGCGGCGGACCTGAGGGATACGAAGCGGTCTTCCGCCTTTCTCAGCCTTATTTCGTCAGGTTTTTTATGAGCCCTGTTGACGTAACAGGCCTTTTTACCTATAATCTGTAACAATCATTTACTTTTAGAAAAATTACTCAATATGTAAAAATTATCAATACGTAATAAAAATTAAAGGACTCATTTAAGGAGGAATGTTTGGATGAAGAAAGTCGCGCTGATCTGTGCGGTGGGGTTGATCCTGAGTTTTGCGGGTGTTGCCGCGGCAGATACATTTGGAGGGGAAGGCAGTGGCAACGACCACTATACCGAATTTTATTATCACCGGAGCGTTCCTGCGCAGTCAGATGGCTACAGTGCTTACGTCAGCGCGTATGGAAGCGTCAGTCACCAGCAGCAGCCGGTGGAAAGGGTCTATCTTCCCGCGCCGGTGTACGTGTCGGCGCCCGTATACGTTCATCTGCCCAAAGCCGTACAGGTTCCTCAGCGCGTTTACGTTCTGGACGACGGAGTTCGCTATTACGCTGGAGCCGCGCCCAAGCCCGCTCCGGTGACCACGACGGCCACAGCGACAGCGACGGCCACCACGGTGACCACGACGACGACCTCCAACACCGTCCCCGCCCCGCAGCAACCGCGTCCCGCCGAGCCCTATTCCTCCGCGGAGCAGCCGACCCGCCAGTATTTCTATTATTCCCGTTAGTTAAACCTCGACAGAAAAGCCTCAGCAGAGCGCAAACGAAAAACACAAACGATAAAAACCACAGGGGAGCTTTCCAAAAGGACTCCCCTGTTATTTTATGGCCTTGCTATTTCATGGAGATACTCATTCCGTCAGGTTATTTTTCAGGTGGACCAGAAAGTCCTGAATGTTGGTGACGATGGGAATGGCGGAGAGAGTGCCCCGATCCCGCAGTTTGTTCACGGCGAACTCCGAAATGTCCACGGAATAAAAATAAACCGGTCGAACCCGTCCCTCCCTCAGAATGTAAGAAGAGGTCATGTTGCCCACGGCGATGGTATGCAGCTGGGTGGCCAGAGCGATGACGGTGGTGGCTTTGCGGGCGTGGACCCTCATGGCGTCCTGAGCCTCGTAGACGTTTCCAAGCACCTCGGGCAGAGGCCCATCGTCCCGGATAGACCCGGCGAACACCGTGGGAACGCCTTTTTTCAGCGCGGCGTGGACGATGCCGTCCGAGAGATTTTTCTCCCGAATCAGGTTTTCGATGGAGCCGCAGCTCCGGGCGGCATTGAGCAGATCCAGGTGATTGTAGTGGCCGTTGGGGCGGTTTTCCTGGGTGTAGATGTCCTGTCCCAGAGCCGTTTGCAAAAGAGCGCCCTCCAGGTCGTGAGTGGCCAGGGCGTTGCCGGCCAGAAGGGCGTGGACGTAACCCTCCTCGATGAGGCGCGTCATGGAGAGCCGTGAATCGTAGTCAAAGGACACGGCGGGACCCAGAACCCAGACGATGTACCCGTGGAGGCGCTCCCAGCGGAGCAGTTCGTACAGATCGTCGTAGTCCCGGGAATAGGAAGTTTCTCTGGACCGGCCGGAGCGAAACTCGAAGGCGTCCCCGGATTCCCGGTCGACAAAGGCGCAGGAGTCCACGTAAATTCCCTCGCTGCCGTCCTCGGTGCGGCCGATGATCACGGCGTCCCCCGGTCGGAGGCGTCGAAACTCCACGATGTCGATTTGAGCCTCGTCTCCGCCGCCGCGAAGAACGGGAACGCAGTCCATACGGCTTCCCTCCGGGAGAATCCAGCGGTTGCCGATTTTGAAAAACTCGGGGAAAATGGACATCGCGTGATAATTTTCTGGGGCGATTCCCTCCTTCTGAACGGGAAGGGTTCGAACCCCGGGAGCGTTTTTGAAACGGGGGGCATCGAAGTCCGGCATGGGATAATCGGGAAGATTGAAAGACATTTTCATTCACCTCGGAAGTATTTTGTGGCCTGTTTGCCTGTACTCCTGATATTATATTCTATATAACATGGTATCATAACACGATATATATTCGCGATTTTGCCTGATTCTTCGAGGAGGCCTGAAAGTGTCGGTTATCGCTGTTGTTGGTTCCCTGAATATGGACCTGGTCATCCGGGCTCCCCGCCAGCCTCATTTGGGGGAAACGCTGGTGGGGGGCTCTTTTGGAATGACAGGAGGAGGAAAGGGGGCGAACCAGGCCCTGGCCTGCGCGCGGCTGGGAGCGGAAGTCTGCATGATCGGCTGCGTGGGTAACGACGACTTCGGCCTGCGTCTGAAGGAGGTCCTGACGGAATCGAAGGTGGACTGCCGGCATCTCCGGGTGGTTTCGGGCGTGGGGACCGGCGTGGCCATCGTTACGGTGACGGAGAGCGGCGACAACGCGATTGTGCTGGCCCCCGGGGCGAACGCCTGCGTGGAGTCCTCCCTGATTACGGAGGCGGCCGACGCTTTCAAAAAGGCCGACGCTGTCATGTTTCAGCTCGAAATTCCCCTGGGAGCCGTGGAGGCCGGACTGCACCTGGCGCGAAAATCGGGCTGTCGAACAATTCTGACGCCCGCCCCGGCCCGGGAAATTCCTCCGGCTTTGTGGGCTTTGGTGGATACGGTGGTTCTCAACGAGAATGAGCTGGCTTTCTACGTGAAGGAGGATCGGCTGGAAACGGAGGAAGAGCTGGTGACCGCCGCCCGGCAGCTTGTGGAGCGGGGGCCCCTTTGCGTGCTGGTCACCCGGGGAGCTCGCGGAGGCCTGGCGGTCTCGAAGAAGGATTTCTTTGACTACGCTCCCTTCCAGGTGGAAGCTCTGGACTCCACCGGAGCGGGAGACGCCTTTTGCGCGGCCTTCACCGTGACTCTGGCGGAGGGGCTGCCGCTTCGGGAGGCGATCCTTTACGCCTCGGCGGCCGGCGCTCTGGCCTGCACCCGGTTCGGCGCGCACCCTTCGATGCCCTGGCGGCACGAGGTGCAGGCGCTTCTCCAGAATAGCCGGAATGGCTGAACTGAAAGGGTAATTTAATTACTGCATACAATAATCGGCAGGAAATCATCAGGATAAGGGGAATGGAAGTGACGGAAGTGACAGAAAACCTGAAAATGGAATTTCGGGAGATGAATCCCGGTCAGGAAAAGGAAGTGAGCGACCTCGTTCGAGAGGTGGCTCGAATCGACGATGGAGAGATGGAACCGGCGGCCCGAACGGCGCTGGAGCGGTATATTGCGCCCTCGGCTCTGGCGGGTCGGGCAAAGATGGGCTATACTCACGAACTGGCGTATGTCTCGGATGTTCTGGCGGGCGTGATCGAGGTGAAGGGGCTGGACCACATCGCCATGCTGTACATTCGTCCCGCTTTCGCCAACCGGGGAATAGGGTCCCGCCTGATTGCCCGGGCGGCCTCCCGATGCGTCGCGGCGGCCCCGAAGGTGAAGTACATGACGGTGGAGGCGGCGGCGGGATCGCTGGATTTTTACGAGCGAACCGGCTTCACCCGCAGCGGCCCCGCCAGAATGGTCGGAGGCGTGTTGTCCACGCCCTGCCGGCTGGCTCTGGGAGGGCAGAGAAGCGATCCCCCCATGAAGCTCCACAGCAGCTCCATCGATCTGTTCGTTTTTTCGGGAACGGGGAATACGCTTCTCCTGTCCCAGGCCGTGGCCGAGGTTCTGCGGCAGGAGGGCGCTTCGGTCCGGCTGCGCGACATGGAGAGCCCCCCTCCCGCGAACTTTCCGGAGGACGTGGCGATAGGGCTGGCCTTTCCCGTGGCCTGCTTTTCCACCTATCCCGTGGTGTGGCGTTTCATCCACGCCCTGCCGGCGGGCGAGGGACGCGAGATTTTTATGCTGGGAACCTGCGGAGGCGCTTCGGGAGGGATGCAGGGCCCTCTTCGGGACGTGCTGAAGAAAAAGGGTTATAAAACGGTCGCCGCGGAGTTTTTTGTCATGCCGGGGACCTACAACAACAAAACGCTGCCCCTGGAGAGAAACGCCGCCAGAATCGAAAAGGCCCTTCTGGGAGCGCGATTTTTCGCCTACGACCTTTTGCAGGGCAGAACGCGATGGGGCGGCGGCATTCCTCTGCTTTCCGCGCTGCTGTACCGATGGGGGCAGACGAGGAAACCCTGGAACTTCTTTTTCAGGCTGTTCCCCCTGGCGGTGGACGAAAAAAAATGCACCCGCTGCGGCCGCTGCGCGGAGATTTGTCCGGAAAAGGCCATCACCATGAACGGCCCTTCAGGGCTGCCCGCCCTGGATGCGTCGCTCTGCCAGTCCTGTCAGCGATGCGTGGGCTTCTGCCCCGCCGCGGCTCTGGGCGTTCCCGGCAAACCCGCCGTTCCCTGGAAAGCCATGTCCTGGGAGGAATTTCGGTCGGCGTTCCGGTAAGATCGGCGGAAGATACGAAAAAAAGATACGAAGGGCCCGCAGGCCGCGGAGGTTCTGTCCCGGCGGCGGGCCCTGTTCTTTTGAAAAATATCAGGCCGTGTTTTTCAGGCTCCTGTAAACGGTCTCGTAGGTGGGAACGGGGACTCCCAGAGCTCTGCCTTCCTCGCAGATCGTCCCGATCAGGGTTTCCAGTTCGGTGGGGCGTCCCTGTTCCTGATCCACCTGCATGGAGGTTTTTGTCCCGGCGGCGAAGGCCCGGGCCTTTTCCAGAGTGAGGTCGGCGATGTCGGGCGGCAGGTCCGTCCCTTTGGCCCGCGCCACGTTTTCGATCTCCCGAATCATGCGGCCGACGGTCTCGAAACTTTCCGGGTCGGTCAAAACTCCGTCCACGGTCCGTCCAAAAAGGGTGGTGACGCCGGCGAAGGGGGACAGAAAAATGAACTTCGACCACATTTCCGTGTCGATTCGTTCCGTCAGGACGACGTCGATGCCGCTTTTTTTCAAAATTCCCTCAAGGGAACCGTAGCGCCTGCGATTTTCCTCCAGGCTCAGGCCCTTTTTGCCGAACAGAATTTTCTGGACCGAACCGACCTGACGCACCACCCCCGGCCTTTCCACGTGAGCGGAGATGTAGATGCACCCGCCCAGGACGTCGCCGGGGAGGTGTTTTTCCAGAGTGGACACGGCGCTGACTCCGTTGAGAAGGGGAATCACGACGGTTTTTTCGGTGGTGAGCGGAACGGCGTCCCGGGCGGCGTCCTCCAGGTGATAGCCTTTCGTGGCGAAGAGGATGCAGTCGGCCTTTCCCGCCTCCCGGGCGTCGCAGGTGGCCAGAGCGGGACGTACGGTGAGGCAGCCGTCCCCGCCCAGCAGCTGGATTCCCGACTCCCGAACGCTTTCCAGCGTTTTCCCTCTGCACCAGAAAACGACCTCGTGCTCCTTTGTTTGAGAAAGCCCGGCCGCCAGACGTCCTCCGACAATTCCTCCAACGCCTCCCAATCCCACAATGATCAATTTCACGACTCTCATCTCTTTTCCTGTTCAGTTTTCTGCGGACTGTCCGCAGAGACAAAAAGGCCGACGGCTCTATAACGCCGCAAGCGCCAACCGCACCTGCAATTCCACTCCAATGGGCAGGGAATCCTCGTCGATGTTGAATTTTGGATGATGATGAGGGTAGTTCGTCCCCTTCCCCTGGTTGGCCGTCCCGACGAAGCAGTACACTCCCGGAACCAGACGGGAGAACTCCGCGAAATCGTCCCCCAGCATGGTCCGCAAATTTTTGTCCGTGACGTTTTCCCGACCCGCCGTCTCTTCGGCTGAACGCACCGCCAGATTCGTCATTTCGGGGTCGTTGGAGAGGACGTTGTTGCCGCATTTGAAGTCCAGATCGAAGGTCGTTCTGTAAGCCCCGCAGATGTGGGCGATCTTTTTGCGAAAGCTCTCCTGCACCGCCTCGGTTCCGTTGTGAAGACAGCGCAGGGACCCCTCCATCTCCAGAGTTTCGGGGATGATGGTGGCCTTGGTTCCGGCGCTGATTTTGCATATGGTCAGCAGGGTCGGCTCCAAAACGTTGAGTTCGCCCGACGTCAGGCTTTTACTCGCTTCGATGACGGCGGCAGCCGCGCCGATGGGGTTGATCGCTTCGTGAGGAGCGCCGCCGTGACCGCCTTTTCCGTGAAGGCTCAGCCTGAAATAATAACTGGAAGCCATGACGGGGCCCGGGGCCACGCCGATCATCCCCGTTTCCAGATGCGACCACAGGTGCAGCCCCAGTACGGAGTCCACCCTGGGCCGTTCGAGAACGCCCTCGTCGATCATGGCCTGAGCGCCGGCGTCCTCTTCGTTGGGCTGAAAGACGAATTTTATGTTTCCCCGGATTCTTTCCCTGTGTCGGGTCAGGATTTTCGCCGCCGTCAGCAGCATGGCGGTGTGGCCGTCGTGGCCGCAGGCGTGCATGACCCCCGGACGCTCCGACTGAAAGGGAAGTCCAGTTTCCTCCGTGACGGGGAGGGCGTCGATGTCCGCCCGAAGCATCACCGTTTTGCCTTCCTCCTTTCCCCGCAGCAGTCCCACGACGCCTGTTCCGGCGCAGCGGGAAACGTCCAGCCCAAGGTCTTTCAGGCAGTTTTCGACAATTTGCGCCGTCCGATACTCTTCGAAGCCGGGTTCGGGATGAGCGTGAAAGTCTCTCCTGAGCCGGATCAGTTCCTCCCGCAGCTCCAGTATTTCTTTTTTCATGACGATTTCTTCTTTCTGCACGACGAATCCTCCTCCGGCCGAATATCGCCCCCGACGGTAAACGCCACAGTCGCGGAGTTATTTTCCGCGATATTCCCGCTCATTGTGGTTCATTCCGAATTTTTAGCGGATTCTATATTAAGAAATCCATGAAACTGCTGAAATACTAGCAATAAGCCCCGAGATTGTCAACGTCCCGCCCGCGCGCCTGCCGTCAGACAATGGTATAAATCCGTTCTGGGCGCGAACAAATGCAACATGTCGTCTTTCAGAGAAGTAAACCCAAACTTGCGATAAAACGCCGCGGCGGCGGCATCTTTCGCGTCCACGACCATTACTGCCCAGGCGGAGGAGTTTGACACGCTCCTGATAACGGCGTTGGCGAGCAGCCGTTCGCCCAGTCCGCGCTTTTGAAAGCGCCTGTCGACCGCGAGCCGTCCCAGTCGTATAGCGGGAACATCGCCGTATTTTCCCAGCTCTTTTTGAAAGGCCGAAGGGAGAATTGAGGCGACGATGCCGGCGTTAGATAATGTATAGTAACCTGCAATGCGCCTGTCCTCGTCGTCTGCGGCCACAAACAGCGCGGCGAGGTTGCGGCGTATATCCTGCCCCGCGTATTTTAAAAGGTATTCGTCAAGTTCCGCCTTTCCGCAGTTGAAGCCTTTCCTGATGCACGTTTTATCGAATGGAATGATTTTCAGCACTGTTCAATACTTTCGCATGGCGGCCAATTCTTCCTGAACGGCCTTGTGAAGCCGTTCGTTTGGGCGTGGCGGGCGCGACAGCATTTCGACGAGTTCCTGCTGTCCGCGCAAAGAAAGAGAGATATGTTCTTCGGTCTCGAACACATTGTCAGCGGCGTTATTGGCGGCCACGATTAAAAAATCCGTCAGGGACTGTCCGCGCAGACTGGCGGCCGTCTGCCAGCGACGTTTGACCTCAAGGGGGACGCGCCCCTGGAAAAAAACCCTGGTTCCGGCTGTACCCGTCTGTTGTTTCACATTCAAAGCTGTTTTCGCCGCTTTCGGCATGACAGTCACCTCCTTTGAATAATTGTAGTGACAGCAGCGATACAAGTCAAGAAGGCGTCCCACCTGCGCGTTCCGCGGCTCGTGTATTTTGCCGTAGATTTTTGCTTAATATTTAACTACAATTTTCATCAAACGTCTCCCTGACTTTCCGGCAGCTCAAACTTCAATGTTTGGAGTGACACGCGATGAGCGATTACTGGTACTGGAACAATACGAGAAAAGCGCGTCAGGCTGCTTTCGTGGGCAACGGAGAACTGTTTCTTGTCGCGTCCTTGTATAGCTGGTATTTCTTTTTTATCAGCCGTTATATGCTTTTTCCTTTTCTTATGGCGTTCATAACTTCAGCCGTTGCGGTCGCGTGTTTTTGGTGTGCGGTTTTCATGCGCACGGACGGGGTGATTGGCGACAGAACGCCGGTTCCCGAGGATTGCAACCCCTGGAGCAACGTACCGGGCGCGCTCGGCTGCGCCGCCACGTTTGGGCTTTTCATCTGCGGCGGTCACGTTCTGCTGTTCTGGTTGTCTTATCGCAGCGGCTATCCGGACTTTTGGACGCCCGCGGTCATTACGACGGCAATTTTCGTCCTGATCATCGCGAGCCTCGTCATCGCCCGAATTGTCGCGCCCGAATCCGATTTCCGCTTATTGCCGTTCGCCAGCCAGTGGCGGAGATTTGACATTTATGTGCGGGAGTACCTCTGGCCCCTGGGCGAAATGCCGGTCTTCAGATCGTTTCTGAAAATCTTCTCAACCACCTGGCTGCTTGTTTCCGCCGCGCTCACAGCGATGAATCTCATCAGAGGCAAACCGTATATCGCGCTTTTCTGCTTCGCTTTTGTCGCCTTGCCGGCTGTCGCTTTTACAGGCATCATCTTTTGGCCAAAAAACAGACGATAAAGTCAGACGCCGAGTTTTATGTCATTCCTCAGAAAATTTCGGGACGTCACGTCGCAAGATCTGGATGGTATAATACCCGTATGGGAGAGGTCATACGGGTGGTTACAGGCTGCCCGATGAGGGGTCTCCACCCTCACCAGGACTTACACCCAGGCGAAGGTTAGAGCGCTTTGATGAGCCGGATCAGTTCGGCGATGGCTGGCAATAGTTGAAGGACAGCTATTGCTGGTTTTATTTTTTCTTCCACGCTATCACCCCCTTTCGGGGGGATGCCCCAGACAGATCCCTCTTTTTATATGGTACTGAATTTAGTATTATAATAATCACGAAGGGGAGCGAAATGCCAGATATTAAAAAGATTATCCAAAAAATGAAAACTCAGCCTAACGGCATTCGCTTCAGCGAAGCTGAAAAAGTTCTTGAAAAGAATGGTTATGTCTTTAAACGTCAGAAAGGTTCACATCGGGGTTATGCCAACGCTGCGGGCAATTTTATCACGTTGGTATATGGATCCCCCGTTCCAAAAGCGTATATTGAAGATATTTTGACGCTGATTGGCGAAAAATAGGGAGAGGATAAAACGATGGATATATCGGAGTATATGAAACTGCCCTATAGCGTGATTATCAGGCACATGAACGACGAAAGCGGCGAATATTATTTCGCCACAGTCAAAGAATTGGACGGATGCATGAGTCACGGAGCCACTGCGGAGGAAGCTGCCTCCAGAATTCGCGAAGCGATGGAACTCTGGATTGAAATGAGGCTGGAAGCCGGTTTTTCTGTTCCTGTCCCCGCCGATGAAAAGAAATTCAGCGGTAAATTTGTCCTGAGACTTCCTAAAACGCTTCACGCGAAACTTGCCCTCGAAGCGGAACGGGAAGGAGTTTCGCTGAATCAGTATGCGCTCTATAAACTGAGCAGTTAAATTTTCGACAAATGTGGTATGCTTTTGTTAACCTCGTTCCGCTCCCTCTCCGTTACGGGAGGCGTAGTTTCGGAGAGCGTAGCGTCAGGGGAGCCCCGTGCCTCGCCTGACGTACCGGGCGAGGTTTCTTGTTCTGGAGACAGCTCGCGAAGCCAGGCCAGTATCGGAGCCGGCGACATTAGAGCAGGATATTCCTCTCAGAAGCGATTTTCTTTCTGATATTGTCATCCAGAAGAAAAGAATGGAGGCGACAGAAAATGGAAATAACAAAAATTAAAAATGCCAACAACGCAACGACGGACATAGAAGAAGAGACTCCCAACCAGGAAACGTTAAAAGCATGTCGTGAATTGAACGAAGGGGGTGGGGTGACTTTTACTTCTCTTGACGATCTCTTCAAATACCTGAAAAGCTGAAATATGAGAACCGTTAAACTGGCGAAAAAATTTAAACATGAATACGATTTGATGCAAAAGCGGGGGAAAGACATAGGCAAATTGGATATTGTGATTTTTTCTCTCGCGATGGAGGGTTGTTTGCCGCCCGGTTTAAAAGATCATCCTCTCAGGGGAAGATTCATCGGATTCCGCAGTTGTCACATAGAAACGGATTGGATATTAATCTACGCTATTGACGACGAGTCTGTGTATCTTTCACGGACGGGCTCACACGCGGATATTTACAGTTTATAGGGCGGCCTTAAGGCTGCGAGCTGATACATGCGGCTGAAAAAGCAAAAACTCCGGACGGGACCGGAGTTTTATTATTTATGGCAACATGCTGTCAATTGTACTGGTGGGCCCACCTGGACTTGAACCAGGAACCTTCCGGTTATGAGCCGGTGGCTCTAACCACTTGAGCTATGGGCCCGATTTTGCAAAAACAGGGGACATTATACCTTTTCTTCTACGCGAATACAACTCACCGGACAGCTGCTTTCCGCTTCCGCAAGACCGGGGGCGTCTTTTTCGGACGACAGAAGCACCGCCAGCCCCGCCGCTTCGTCCAGACGGAAAATTTCCGGACAAACCTGACTGCAAACACCGCACCCGATGCACCGCTGCTGGTCTATAGAAATTTTCATAACACCCTTTCACCTCCACATCGGGCTCCTTCATCAGTGCTCCACACAAGCGCCTTATTTTATTATATCCGCCGGCTCTCGTCAATTTGATGCTCCTGCATGACGTTTTTTGCGGGGGTCGCCCTCCTCCGTCGTCAACAGCGCGACGGGGTATTGCCCCCGCGCTTATGGACTTTTCCGGCGGGATCGTCTAAAATGCCATCTTTAGTGGAGGTGAGATTCGTCTGGTGACGGGCCCGGGCTTCAAACCCGGTGAGAGGCGGTTTGCGCTGTCTCTGGTGGGTTCGATCCCCACACACCTCCGCCACGAACCTCTTCCCCCGACCGTCGGAGATCCCTGTCCTGTTCGAACGCCGCTTGTCCCCCCTGACTTCAATCGGGCTGCAGTACGACCTTGATCAGCCCCGGCTCCGCCGCGTGAAGCCGGTCGAACCATTTTCCGCCTTCTTCCAGGGGAGCGGTTTTGCTGATCAGTTCGTCCACCCGCAGACGACCGCCGCCGATCAGGCCGAGACAGATGTCGTACTCCCCGGAGGAGGAGCAGGTCCCGTAAAGGCCGATCTGTTCCGTAACGCACTTTTGCAGCGGCAGGGACACCTCTTTGGTGACGTTGCCCACCATGACCACCGCGCCTCCCCGATGGACGCAGTTCACCGCCAGAGAGAATGTGGCGGGAATGCCCACGGCCTCGAAGGCGATGTCGGCCCCCTGCGCGCCGGTGATGTCCTGAATGGCCCCCGCCGTGCCGGAGTCGCTGGTGAGAGTGTGGGTCGCCCCCAGCTTTCGGGCCAGCTCCAGCTTCCCGGGGTCGAGATCGCAGACGATGATCTGCGAAGCTCCCGCCGTCGCCAGAGTTTGCGTCAGCATCAGGCCGATGGTCCCCGCGCCCAGCACCACCGCCCTGTCCCCCAGCTTCAGCGGAGAGACGGCGGTGGCGTGAACCGCAATGGACAGGGGCTCCACCATGGCGGCCTGTTCGAAGCTCACCCCGTCCGGCAGGCGATACAGGATGCGCTCCGGCAGAACCACGTACTCCGCCATCGCCCCGTCTCTGCGGTAGTCTCCGCAGGAGACCCCCAGCACCATGCGATTTTCGCAGAGGTTGATCTGTCCTTTTCTGCAGTAATGGCAGGAGCCGCAGTAGACTGTGGAGTCGAAGGTGACGCGGTCGCCTTTGCGCCATGCCTTCACCTCCGGCCCCGTCTCCTCAATGACGCCGGAGGCTTCGTGCCCCATGACGACCGGAGGAATGCGCCGGCCGCTCTGCCCGTCGTACCCGTG
Source organism: Synergistaceae bacterium (assembly GCA_031272035.1). Classification (NCBI taxonomy): domain Bacteria; kingdom Thermotogati; phylum Synergistota; class Synergistia; order Synergistales; family Synergistaceae; species Synergistaceae bacterium. The sequence goes on along the minus strand of JAISUO010000032.1, from coordinate 11,294 downwards.
CACGTCACTGCCGCAGATGGCGCAGGCTTTGACCCGCAGCAGCACCTCTCCCGGACCGGGGCGCGGCGTTGGAACTTCTTTGTATTCGAGTTTGTAGTATTCCGTCAGAACCAGAGCTTTCATCCTTCACACTCCATTCGAATTGAATTTATGGTGGTTTTCAGGCGGCGTCCCAGGCACTGCGGACGAAGTCGTGAGCCAGGCGAACCCCTTCCAGTCCCCGTCCGCTGGCCTCCTCGATGCACAGCCAGCCGTTGAAGCCGTGTTTCTTCAAAAAGGAGAAGATTTCACGGTTCGGCACCACGCCGTCGCCGATGCCCACGGGGCTGAAACGGCCCTTCTCCGCCATGTCGGTGACGTGAATCGTCGAGATTTTATCCACGATTTCGGGCAGGATTTCCATCGGGTCCATGCCCCAGGCCACGATGTTCCCCGTGTCGAAGTTGACCCGTATGCCGGTGTCCTGAATGCGCCGGAAAATTTGCAGGAAAATGTCGGGAGGGTAGCTGAAGTCGATATAGTCCCAGGCTCCCGGTTTTGCGTGATCCTCGTACACGAGCTCCACGCCGAATTTTTTGCCCCAGGGGTCGATTTTGTGGAAATAGTCCGCCACCAGGTCGACGCCCTCCTCGATTCCCATGCCGGGGTGAGCCTGACCGGCCAAAATTCTCAGGTATTTGACGCCCAGCTCCGAGCAGAGGGCGACGTCCGACGTCAGGTACGCCAGTTCCCGTTCGCGCTGCAGGGGGTTGGGATGGGTGAAGTCGGGGTAGTCCGTCATCATGACGGGAGGCAGCCCGATCTCCGCCAGCTCCTTTTTCAGCGCCACGAGATACGCGGGGGTGCGGTTTTTGAGGAACATGACGCTGATGTCGAATCCGTCGAACCCCAGGCGCTTCGCCTCCCGGGCCCACTCCGGAATGTCCATTTTCCCGCCGCATATTTCACCGAAAAGCGAGACCGGCAAACAACTGATCTTCAATTCGATTCACCTCCGCAGGCTGTTTTTATTGTTATTATTATTCCACATCGATATTCCAGTTGAACATTTTGAAAAAGGGCCGATTTTTACGCGTACGAAAGTCCCCCAGGTCCTTTTTGGTCCAGTCGAAAACGCCCCTGCCGGTTTTGGGGCCCAGGTCTCCCCGCTGATAACGCTCCACCAGGTATTTTTGGGGAGCTTTCGCGTCGCACAGCGTCTCGAAAAGGTAGCTCTCGACGTTGTAATCCAGGTCCAGCCCCACCGAGTCGAAGTACTCCAGAAGCCCGACGGAGGAGTACCTCTGACCGAAGCTGTAGTAGACGGTGCGATCCACGTCCTCCGGGTCGCAGTAGCCGTTTTCCACCAGATACAGGGCTTCCCGAAACATGGCGTGCATGAGGCGATTGCCGATGAAGCCCGGAATGTTTTTCTTCAGCACCACCACCTCGCGCTTCATGGCCTTCAGGAGGTCCACGGCGGTTTGGGTGGTCTCGTCGCTGGTGTGGCGGCTGCGGACGACCTCCACCAGAGGAATCAGATGGGCGGGGTTCCAGGAGTGGGTCACGATAAGGCGGTCTTTGCGGGCGATCCCCTCCGCCAGAATGTCGGGGGAAATGCCGGAAGTTATGGAGGCGAATATGGCGTCGGGCCGGCAGACGGCCTCCAGCTGCCGGTAGACGTCGATTTTGACCTCGGGACGCTCCACAACCGCCTCGAAGATGAACTCGGCGTCGGCGCCTTTGTCCATGCCGACCTCCACTCTCAGGCGCGACAGCGCGGTTTCGATCTGCCGGTCGTTCAGCAGCCCCTGCCCTTTGAGCTCCGCAAAATTGTTCCTGACGCTGTTCAGACCCCTGACGCGCCCCTCTTCGCTGTGGGTCAGCATGAGGGTCCGAAATCCGTTTCCGATACAAAGAGTGGCCGTGTCCGCCCCCATCTGCCCGCTTCCGGCCACCGCAACGAGTTTTATGTCGTTGAACAGCATTGTTTCGACCTCCTGTCTCCATGTTGATTCTCAAAAATATTATTTTTAAAAAGGAGTTTGTTATATTATATATAAAGAAAAATTCAACGCTATAGCGGAAAACAATAATAACGTTCATGCCAATGGGAGTGTAAATCGAAATGAAAAAAGTCGTGCTGGAAGAAACGGGCAAAATTTTCATCGGACAGGAGCCCGAACCCAAACGGAAACCCGGCGAGGCGCTGATCAAACTGAGGGCGCTGGGGATATGCGGGTCCGACGTCAATTCGTACAAAGGGATCAACAGGCTCATCAAGCTGCCCCTGATTCCAGGGCACGAGGCGGCGGGGGAGGTTGTGGAGACGGACGGCGCTCCGGGCACTCCCGCCGTGGGGGAGCGGGTCATTCTCGACCCCTATCTTTACTGCGGAGAGTGCATTTCCTGCAAAAAGGGCCGAACCAACTGCTGCGCGAAGCTGAAGGTTCTGGGCGTTCAGACGGACGGGGCCATGCGGGAGTACGTGACGCACCCGACGCGCCTTCTGCACCGGATTCCCGACAATCTCCCCTGGGAGCACATCCCCCTGGCCGAGCCTCTCACCATCTCCCTGCACGTGCTGCATCGGGCTCAGGTGGGTCGGGGCGACAACGTGGTCATCTACGGCGCGGGGACCATCGGCGTGCTGGCCGCGCTGGGGGCGAAAATCTACGGTGCGCGCCCCATTCTGCTGGACGTGCTGGATAAGCGGCTGGAGAAGGCCCGTCAGCTGGGAATCTCCGATGTGGTGAACAGCGGCGGCGAGGACCCGCTTCAGGCGGTCGCGAAGCTGACGGACGGCGTTATGGCGGACGTGGTGATCGAGGCCTCCGGCGCGGGACCGGCCGTCAGTCAGGTGGTGCACATGGCGGCCTACACCGGGCGGGTGGTCCTGGTGGGCTGGCCAAAAAGCGCCGTCGAGCTGGACACGAGCCTCATCACCCACCGTGAGCTGACGGTGTACGGATCGAGAAACAGCGCGGGGGAGTTCCCGGAGGCGATAGATTTGATCTCGTCGGGCAGGGTGGACGCAAAATCCATCGTCACGGAGGTCATCCCCTTCGACAGGCTGCCGGAGGCCATTCACAGCCTCAGCGTGGACCCCTCGGACAGGCTGAAAATCGTCGCGATGCTGTAAGGGCGTAATGGGCGCGGGGGCGTCCGGTTATAAACGCGCCAGCAGCTCGTCGGGAGTGGGCATGTCGATGAGGTTTTTCGCGTAGCGGGCCTCGACGACGACGCCGTCCTGTCCGACGATGAACAGCGCCGGAAGCTGCAGCTCCTCGCCTTCGTATTTGCCGTGGACGATTCCGGCGGCTTTCACCTTTTCCCTTTTGGCGTTCAGCTTCGCAACCTCGTCGGGGCTGGAGGGGAGGAGTCTTTCCTTGTCGGGAGCCGCCTCGATGGAAAAACGGCTGTAGATGGCGAAATCGGGGTCGCAGATGATGTCGAGGCCCGGGGCAAAGCCGTGTCCCGCCGCCTCCGCTTTGGCCATCTCTTCCAGAACCGTTTCCCGCGGGCTCTGGAGAACCACGAGGACTTGGGCGTTCCGGCTCAAAAATTCGGGGTATTTTTCCGAAATCACCTGAATGTCGTAGCGGCAGGTGGTGCAGCCGATATAACGCAGCACCCAGAATACCGTCTTTTGTTTACGCCGAAGGACCTCCGAGACCTTCAGGGTTTCGCCCTTTGCCGTCTGAAACGTGAAATCCGGAAACCTGTCGCCGGGGTTCAGTTTTGCCATAACAGCCGCTCCTTTGTTTTTGATTTGATTTTTGTTTTGATTTTGGAAGTATTATATCAGGGTCGCTTTTCCATGGAATCAATGTTACCGAGAGACGCGTACCTGTGGTATGGTATCCTTGTTGCGCGTGGAACTGTGGCGCGCAAGTCCGTTTCGGAGGGAGTCCTGATCGATGGCAGAATGTCATGTTCTGTTGGGAGTTCATCCGGCAGCCGCCGGAGATGAAATAGAGGAAGCCTACAGGAACAAAAAACGTGAATACGACCCCGGGCGGTTCGAAGAGGGAACTCCGGAGCGGGAAAATGCCGTTGCCATGCAGAAAAAACTGGATCAGGCCTACAACGACGCCATCATGGCCACCTTTGCCCCCATCCGCGCCTTTTCAGCTCCTCCGGCTTCTTCCGCTCCCGCGGCGCCGGCGCGGCCTGCGGCCTCCGGACCCGTTCCCCCGTCTCCGCCCCGTCCCGCCGCTCCCCGGCCTTTCGGCGCCCACGACGGCGGAGGGTCGTTCACCGCGGCTCCCGTAAGGTCCTCCTGGACCCCGCCTCCGAAAGCCGGCCCCGAACTGGAGGGCCTCGTGGAGGAGGTTCCCGTGGCCTTTTCCGACGAAGACCTGCTGAAAATGGACATCAGCCAGCTCCGAGAGGCCTACATGCCTTCTTCCGGCTCCTCCTCTTCCTATTTTACGCTGGGGATCGAGGACCCGCTGCTGCGCTCCTACGTCTGGATGTTCATTTCCTTTACGCTTTTCGATTTTCTTATGCGGATCCTGATGGGGAACGCCTGGGGCGGCGTCTCCGGACTCGTGAACAATTTTTCGGGGGTGATGAACGCAATGGGAGGGAGTATGCCCGCCGGCATGGCCGCCACGGCTCCACCTCCCCCGCCTCCTTCCGCGATCTGGTCCCTGATCACCTCCATCGTTTCGATGCTCTACCTCTTTGCCTGTTCCCTCGTGGTTCCGGTGGCGGTCCGCTTTTTCGTCGTGGGAGAGCCCATGGGCAGCGACAAAAGGATGATCCGCATTCTCATGGACATCGCCTCCATCGCCGCGGCGCGGCTCATTATGGTTCCGGCCGGTCTGCTTTTCCTGCTCCTGCCCGCGGAGTGGGCCGGTTCGTCGTGGAATCTCATTTTTGTCACCCCTCTGCTCTGTGAGGTCACGCTCAAATACGGTGGATAAACGATTTTCCGCAAATTCGGCTCCGGCCCGGTGGACGGACTCCGGAACCCGGGAGGCCCTGGACGCCTGGAGTTACCGGTTGGCCTTGGGGCTCTACCAGACGGCGGTGGACGTCTTTTTCGCGGCGGGAGGTCTGCGCCGTCTGAAAAAAAAGTACAAAACGGGCGTCGAGGAGCGCATGGGGATTTTCGACTCCGGCGTTCCCCGAAACGCGCTGTGGGTGCATTCCGTCTCCGTGGGGGAGGTGCAGTCGGCCCTTTCGCTGATCGAGGCGGCCCGTCAAAGCTGCTCCCGACCCTGCGTTCTCTCCACCGTGACCCGAACGGGGCGCGTCATGGCGGAAAAACTGACGTCTCACGCGGTGGAGCGCTTCATCTACAGCCCCTGGGACGCCCGGCGCTTCGTCCGCCGCGCTTTGGACCGGCTCTGCCCGGCGGCCTATGTGGCCATGGAAACGGAACGGTGGCCCACCATGCTCTCCGAGCTTCACCGGCGCGGCATTCCGGCTTTTCTCGTCAACGGACGGCTTTCCGACGAAAGCGCGGCCCCTCTCTTGAAAACACGGGGTTTCTGGCGGGGCGTCCTCTCTTGTTTCAACCGTTTGCTGGTGCGCTTCGACTCGGATCGGGAAAATTTTCTGCGGTTGGGGGTCCCCGAGGAAAAAATTGTCGTCACGGGAGACTGCAAAATCGACGCCATGATCCGGCGCAGGGAAAATCTGGACCTTTCGAAATGGGCGTTCCTTCGGGGGGAGGCGTCCGCCCCTGTGCTCCTTGCGGGCAGCACCCATCCCGGAGAGGAGGAGGCGGTTTTGAAGGCCTTTCAGATTCTGCGGCGAAAATTTCCCCGGGCCCGGCTGGTCATCGCGCCCCGCCATCCCGAGAGAGGGCAGTCCGTGGCGCAGCTCGCCTCCGCTTTTGGAGAGGCTCGTCTGCTTTCCGGGCATTCGGAGTTTCGCGATATTCTTGTGGTGGACAAAATAGGGGTGCTGTTCGAGATGTACGGGGTGGTGGACGCGGCTTTCGTGGGGGGCAGCCTCGTCCCCAAAGGCGGGCAGAACCTCATGGAACCGGCGCTGTTCGGCCTTCGGCCCGTCCACGGTCCGGACATGAGGGATTTTCGCGATGCCGACCGGATGGACGCCATGGGGGCGGCCCGGCAGATTCGCGACGCCGACGGGTTGGCGGAGGCCTGGCTGTCCTCTCTGGAAGAAGGCTCCCGGCAAAAGGCAAAAGAAGCCTGCGCCGCCTGGCTGGAGACCGTAGGAGGCGCCTCCGAACGAAGCTGGGCCGTTATCGAAGAAGAAATTCGCGCCCGCCTGAACTCTTCTTAAATCTTAATTCTTAACGCGTTTCGGCCTGTGCGTAATATATCGCTTGACACCGTTCCGACGGTATAATCTATACTGTTTGCAGTGTTTTTATTGTGCTCCAGCTTTTTCATGCTTTTTTCATACTTCAAAGTGAGGAGGAGTTGCAATATGGGGAAGAAAAGTATTTTACGCTTTTGGGGGACGGTTGGAATTTTTCTGTTTGTCCTGCTGTCGGGCGCGGCGGCTCTGGCGGCGGACGCTCCATTTCACATCGGCATCGTGACGGGGACGGTTTCTCAGAGCGAAGACGATCTTCGCGGCGCGGAGGAAATGATCCGGCTTTACGGAGACGCGGATAAGGGGGGAATGATTCGTCACATCACCTATCCCGACAACTTCATGGCGGAGATGGAGACGACGATTTCTCAGATCACCGGACTGGCGGACGATCCGCTCATGCGGGTGATCGTCGTGAATCAGGGCATCCCCGGCACGGCGGAGGCGTTCCGCAGGGTGAAGGAAAAGCGGTCCGACATTCTCTGTCTGGCGGGCCAGTCCCACGAGGACCCGAACGTTATCGGGCCGGTGGCGGATATGACGGTCAACGCCGACTTCATCGCCCGGGGCTACATTCTTGCCCTGATCGCGAAGGAAATGGGCGCGGACACCTTCGTCCACATCTCCTTCCCCCGCCACATGAGTTATGAGACTCTGGGCCGCCGCCGGGCCATCATTGAGGAAGCCTGCAAGGATCTGGGGATTAAATTTATTTTCGAGACGGCTCCCGACCCCACCAGCGACGTGGGAGTGGCTGGAGCCCAGCAGTTCATCCTCGAAAAAGTTCCGGCCTGGATCGATCAGTACGGCAAAAAGACGGCGTTTTTCTGCACGAACGACGCCCACACGGAACCTCTGATGCGTCAAATCGCCCAGTACGGCGGCTATTTCGTGGAGGCCAGCCTGCCTTCTCCGGTTATGGGCTATCCGGGCGCTTTCGGCATCGACCTCAAGGGCTACGCCGGAGACTGGCCCGCGATTCTGAAAAAGGTGGAGGAAACGGTGGTTGCGGCGGGAGCCGGCGGACGCATGGGGACCTGGGCCTACTCCATCGGATTCTCTCACTCCGCGGGGCTTGCGGAGTTCGGCAAAATGGTGGTGGAGGGAAAGGCCAAAATCACCGACACGAAAAAACTGCTGGAGGCCTACGGGAAATTCTCTCCCGGCGCGAAGTGGAACGGCAGCAGCTACGTGGACGCCGCCACGGAGAGAACCATGAAGAACTTCTTTATGGTCTATCAGGATACCTACGTCCTCGGCAAGGGCTATCTGCACGTGGCCGAGGCCACCGTTCCGGAAAAGTTCTATAGTATCCGGAAAAGCAGCAACTGATGCCAATTTGAAGTAATATACAGAAAGGCCCGCCTCTTTTCACGGAAGGCGGGCTTTTTTTCGTTTTTATCGTGAATTTTGGGATCTGTGAGTCTAGGGATAAAGGTCGGTGCTCAGGTACTTCAGGCCGCTGTCGCAGATGACGATGGCCACGGTTTTTCCCTTCTCCTGACCCTCCAGCAGCTTTCTCGCCGCCGCCGCGTGGGCTCCCGCGGAAAATCCGCAGAAAATTCCCTCGATGCTCGACAGAAGGCGCGCGCCCTCCATCGCCTCGTCGTCGGTGACGCCGACGCATCCGGTAACCAGCGACCGATCCAGGAAAGGAACTTCCCGACCGTATCCGCCGCCCTGAATGCGATGTCCCGCCCCGGGCTTCGGCTTTTCGCCGCTGTAGTAAGGAACGTTGGCGGGTTCCACGACGTAGCAGCGGACGGCGGGGTTGTGTCTCCGCATGGCGGTGGCGATTCCGGTAAAACCGCCCCCTGTCCCGATAAAGTCGGCGATGGCGTCGATTTTACCCTCCGACTGCTCCCACATTTCGTCGCCGGTGGTCTCCTGAGCAAGGGCGTTGTCGGCGTTGTGGAACTGTCCCACGCAGAAGGCTCCCAGCTCTTTGGTGAGGCGCTCCGTCTCCGCCATGACCCGCTCCATGTCGGGCAGGCTGACAGCTCCCGGTTTGGAGCCCGGCGCCTGGTCCACAAGGACGACCTTTGCCCCGAAGGCCCGGGAAATGCGCACCCGTTCGATCGAATTGCCTTTCGACATGACCGCGATAAAAGGGTATCCCAGAAGTGAGCAGACCAGCGCCAGCCCGTTGCCCGTGTTGCCGCTGGTCTCCTCAATAACGGTTTGTCCGGGTTTCAGAAGACCCTTCCGCTCGGCCTCCCGAATCATTCCAAGGGCGATTCGATCTTTTTTGCTGCCCGACGGGTTCAGGTGATCCAGCTTCGCGAGAATGCGCCCTTCCAGCTTCCAATGCTTTGTCAGCCGTTCGAGGTCCACCAGAGGGGTGTTGCCAATAGCCTCCAATACACTTTTCATCACTGCCATTCAGTATCTCTCCTCTCTCAGGATTTATGGGCCGCCTTCAAATGCCTCAGCCGCTTCATCGTACCTGAGTTTTCGATGATTTTCATCGTAATCGCAGATAAATCTGTCATCAATGGTACTCTAAAATGAGATGAAGTCAATGTTTATAAATTAAATAAAAATTATATGATATGTAAAAATTAAATTTTAAAATTAAATTCCTGATGACTTTACATTCAGATATGGGCGGTCGGACCTTTTGCGTTTCTTCACCAAAACGCCATATAATTCTCACCAGACTCTCATAAAAATATCATTTATAAATCATAAAAAAGCCGTAATCTTCTCGCCAAGGGGGAAACACAATAGATTGGCAGTTGCAGCTGGAGTTGTCACACAGGTTGAAATTGAGCCGGAAGTCCGGCGTTTGTGACGGAGAGGGGCGATATGAGGAAAAATCTTTTCGCAAAATTTGTTTCACGCGCTTGTGGGGCAGTTGTGGGAATTTCAGGGAATCAAAAATCAGAGCGTAAATGGACTGCCTCCCAGGGAGGTCCAGGGGCCGGTCGCCCGAAGATTTGTAAAGGGAAGCCCGCCCCTTCGAGCCTCAAAGAATTTCTTTTTTAGTGTGACTTTGGGAAAGGATCATACGAAATGAAAAAGGGAAAATTGTTTCTGATTTCAGTGACGGTGCTTCTGAGTCTCGCGCTGACGGGCGGGGTGAGCATGGCAGCCACCGGCTACACTCAGCAGTTCCTGATGGAGAACTCCGGCACGGGATGCTACCTGTCCGGCCCCGAGTTCGACTGGCGGGGAAACTGGTACGTCATGAAGCGCGACCCGGCGCAAACGACGAGCTACCTCTACCGAAACTACTCGCCCGGCAACGATTCCACGCCCTTCATCACCATAGCGGGGGCCGTGGCGAGCTGGGGCGTGACCTCGGATCGGGATTGCAGCTACCTGTACTACAAGCTGTTGGACAAAGCGGGGCTCTACCGCCTGCCGCTCCGGCAGGGGGCGACGAGCGCGGAATACAAGGAGTTCGCCTTCGACGGAAGCACGTTCCTGTTCGACACCGTCGTTCTCGCGGAGGACCCGAACGAGTTCCTGCTGATGTCGCCGCGGACCGGGCTGAACCTCACCATCGGCCTCTTCTCCTACGACGGAGGCGTTGAACCGAGCAAGACCTGGACCTGCACCCTGCCTTCGGAGTGGGAGACCAACTACAACGCCAACACCGACCTGACCACTTATCACGTGCAGTTCGAGGCGACGACGGGCAGGGTATGGGTGAGAGCGAGAAAAACATACACCGGAACCAGAGGAAGGAACGCTGTCAACCAGTGGTTCTTCACAAAGAAAATCTCGGAGGCGTCCGGGCCGCTGGACGCTTACGACCCCGCGGTGGAGATCCCCGGATGGAGCTCGGGAGGGTTCAAGGAATTGTACCTGGGGCGTTACGCCAGAATCATTCAGGAATACAGCGACGCCAACCCGGCCAGCGGAACGCACCTGAGCCTGACGGGGTACGACCCCGTCTCCAGAAAAGCTGAGTCTTACTCTCTGACCCAGTGGACGACCCTGAACGGCTCCACGGCACCTCTGGACGACTTCTTCTGGACGGGCGGAACCGGCGGAAACAGCGCGATTCATTATCGCGGTTTTACGATGGACGCGCAGAAAAACCTGTACGTGATGAAGCACCGATACATTTACTCCGCGTCCCTCGGAACATCAGAGTCTCAGTGGCGCTCCAACTTCTCCCGCTTCGCCCGCTACACGCCGCCTTCGGGCGTGACGCCGCAGAAGCCCGCCTGTGACTCCTCCATCACCAACCACACGTTCCGAGACCCGAACAACGTGATTTTGATCGCCGTGATCTTCGACGGGCCCGCGGACTACCGCGCCATCAGGAGCCGGTGGCGGATATTCAGAAAGTCGGACCTGGTTGTCCCCATTTACGACGTGGAGCAGGACGGCCCGACCAACAGCCACACGGTTCGCGTGGGGGTGCTGACGGACGGCGGCGAGTACGTCTGGCAGGTGTCCTACGACTGGGAATACTCCAGCGTCTATGAAACGATTCGCGGCGCGACGGCCTGGTCGGACCTGGCCTCCTTCTCAGTGAGCATCAGCGGTGGCTCCGTCTCCGATCCTTCGTCGCCAAAAGGCGGCGGCGGCGGGTGCGACGCCGGACTGGGATTTGTTCCCCTGAGCCTGGCCGGCCTGTTCCTGTTCGGAAAACGCCGCGGATAATTTAAGTAAGAGAATTTAATTATCAGACGATAAATGGAAGGACAGCGGTCTGCGCCATCCAAGCCCCGAGGGCGGCTTCGCTCCCGGGGCTTTTATTAGAAGGTACTTTAAAGTACCTATATAACTTTTAGATACCTTTTTGACCCTGGCGTATTGGAGTATTGGAGTTGAAAGTAAAGTCTTTCGCGCCTTGACAGATCCCTCACTGACGGCCTATCCTTTTCGGTGAAACATCAAGAAAGGGAAGGATCCTGCACTGACATGGAACGACTCAACGGGGATCTCTCCTTCGAGAGCCTGAGCCCGGAGGCTCGGCGGGAGTATGAGAGACGCAAAAAAGACAATACGCTGCCGAAGGAAATCGACCGGCGGCGGGACCGGTACTTTAAATTTCT
>JAISUO010000031.1 GCA_031272035.1 Synergistaceae bacterium | reverse complement strand
TTATGGTGGTTCGCCCTGTACTGCGTGCCGTTAATGGTACGTTTGTTTGACGAAATAAAGAGGACTGGACTCTAGTTTATTTTAGCGTGGATGTTATGTCAAGAAAAAGGGTAAAGGGTAAAAGGGCGAAGCGGTCGGAGATGAAACTTCGCCCTGTTTGAAAGAACGATCCCTCTACCGAATGACCAGGTTTTTGCCGGCCCCGCCGATAAAATGAACGCCGGGGTCGTACATGCCCTCCGCGGCCAGGGGCGGGAAGGCGAAGGTTCCCCGGGTGACGGCCCGCAGGGTGAAGCGATACGTGGTTTCCCGCAGGAGGCTGGTGATGAAGAGGAGCAGACGATCGTCCCGAACGTCGTAATGGACGTCCCATTTGTCCTGCTCTTCGCCGTTGCCGCTGGTCAGACGGGGGTTGTCGATTTCCATTCCGGCGGGCAGCAGGCAGGAGACGACCACATTCCCGAGGGCCATGGAGGGATTCAGGGTGAGGGAAACCTGAACTTCAGTTCCCTGGGCGAGCGGCAGGGAGGGGTCGATGGGAGCGCCGCTGCGATTCGACCAGACACAGGCGGCGGAAATTCCGCGGCTTTCAGGTTTTGGGGTTGTCAGAGGAGTTCCCGTCAAAGACCAGGCGTAATAGCCTTCACCCTTTCCCGTGAAGCTGAGATGAAGCGGCGAATCGGGAAGGTTTTCCACGTTCAGGGAGACTTTTTCCCCGCTCCTGAACGAGGCCAGAATCTGCCCGGAGTCGTCCTTCAGAGCCCCTTCGAGGGATCCCTTCGCATAGCCCGCTTTGGTGAGAAAACGCCCCAGGGCCATGGCGACGGTGGCATTTTCCTGAGTGTTGTACCAGCGATTTTGCCGGCCCTGTTCCAGAAGCGTCTGAACGAGCCTGACGGCCTCAGGAGCGCGCGGCTCCAGCTCGGTCCAGAGGGAAAGAAGCTGCGCCGCGTTCCGCACCCCGGACTCCAGCGTGTAACGCAGAGCCTCCGGGGGCAGGGAGTCGGTTCCTCCCGGGGCGCCCAGTTCCCGCAGGGCGTCGGCCCGTCCTTCCATGAGCGCCCTCGCTCCGGCGAGCCAGATATGACCCGAGGGCCACATTCTGACGCGGTTCTCCGTCAGGTAGTGGATCCAGCCCAGGGGCTTCTCTCCGTTCAGCGCGAGAACGAAAACGGCGTAGGCCTTCGTCGTGAAATCGTCGTATTCCTGATAATTGTATCGGCCGGAGGGCAGAGAGGCCAGATACTGCTTCAGCCAGTTCAGTGCCGCCGTCAGCATTCCCTGGGGATAATCCAGCCCCGCTTTTCGGGCCTCCACAAGGAAATGCGCCGCGTAAACGCTGCCCCACTCCCAGGTTCGCGCCTCGCCCGGCCACATGGAGAAAGAGCCGTCGAAAAGCTGCATCGCCTGAATACGGGTGAGGGCGGCGTCGGTTTTGGCCTTCACGTCGGCGTTGTTGACGAGCTGAGGGTCGATCTCCGCCAGGGCGTCGGGCAGAATCAGAAAAGGCCAGGCGCTGGAAAGCGTTTGTTCGAGGCAGCCATAAGGGTAACGGGACAGGAACGAGACGGCCTTCGTCAGGTCCACCAGAGGGGTGTCGGCCAGAGTCAGTTTTCCCTGTATGTCACCGGTCAGGGCGTTCTTCGGAATGTCCAGCGTGCTGTCCCCGGCCGCGAAGAACCCCGACCCGGAGAGGGTCACAACCGGAAAGGGGGAGCGTATCGGAAGCTCGATGCTCTGGTCGAAAGATTGCACGGAAGATCCTTCCGTCCATTGAGTGGCGACGGTGCAGACGGCTGTTCCGGGGTCCCCGGCGGTCAGAGTCAGAGACCATTTCCTGGAACCTCCGGCGGGGACGACGCCCTTCATCAGAGTTTCCGCGGGAGTGAGCCCCGAGGTCGAAACCCGAAGTTCCACGTCTCTGGATTCCGTTCCCGTGTTGTAGACGGTCAGAGGGGCCGTAAAAACGTCGCCGGGGGAGGCGAATCGCGGCAGATCCGCCTCCGTCACGATTTCGCGGGAAATCTGCAGGTTTTGTTGAGCCTTTCCGAATCGGGAGCCGGACAGGGCCACGGCGAAGAGGCGCGCCCGTCCGCTGAACTCCGGAAGGTCGAGAGTTGCCCTGACCAGCCCATTTTCATCCGCGGAAAGGGCTCCCTCGAAGAAAGAGAGAATTTTGAATCTCTGGGCTTTTTTGCCGCCGGCGAAGGCGGCCATGCTTTCCGCCATGCCTCCAGCCGGGTGCAGCAGGTCCGTTTCCCGGGCTTCGACGGGCATCAGCAGGTCATAGATGTCGAAACCCTCCGAATTCAGCCTGCGAGCGCCGAGAAAATGCGCTTCCGGGTCGGGAGTTTTGAAATCCGTCAGGCCCAGCACCCCGTCATCCACCAGAGCCAGCGTCACCTCGCCCTTTGCGGGTTTTCCATCGGAATCCCTCAGAGCGACGGTCACGGAGAGGGGAGTTGAGGGGGTCGTTTTTTCCGGGGCGTCCAGAGCGACGTCCAGACGATGTCGGGTGGTATCCACCATCAGACGGGCGACTCCCGCCGCGCGGTGCACCATCCCGGCCTCCTCGCGCCCCAGAGGACGGATGAGCCAGGCGGCGCACCAGGCGTTGGGGATCATATTTTCCGTGATCGGGACTTCGACGATCGTCTCTCCCTTTTCGATTTTGATGATTTTGCGGTCGATGAGGCTTTCCGCTTCCACGTTGAAGAGCAGCATCCCCTCGAAGGGGGCGCGGACGACGACTTTGGCGGTCTCTCCTGTCCTGTATTTTTCCCTGTCCGGTTCGATTTCGACGCGGTCCACAAGCTGAGAGCCGCCCTTTTCGGCGTATTCGGGATCTTCCGCATAGAATCGGAAGGACGCCCGGACGTTGTTTCCGGCGTCGGCCACGCGGACCAGGTAAGTTCCCCACAGCATGGGACGGAAGGTCGCCTGACCCAGGCCGTCCTTCAGAGAGACGGTTTTTTCGTCAACTTTGCTGAGAACCTCGGAACTCTGCCAGCGGGTATATCCATCCACGCGAACCAGGTTGTAGTTCCAGGTCACGCGGCAGAGTTCGGCGGTGAGCTCTCCCGGGTCGGCGGGCTTTTCGTCCGGAGTGACCGCGGCTATGGAGAACGTCAGGTCGCTCCTGACGGCCGGCGCTTCACCGGGAGCCCTCAGTCCCAGCAGGAAGGGGGAGGGCCAGAAGGACAGAGATGCGGCTTTGCTCACCCAGCGGCCGCTTTCCTCCATCACCCGTCCCGTGACCGTCACGTTGATCAGGGCGGGGGCCTCCCATTCCCCGGGGGGAGAGAATGTAAAACGGGCGGCGCCTGTTTCATCGAGGGTTCCTTCTTCTATGGTGTTCTTTTCCCCCGCAAAATGCCGCTCGGGGTCGCCGAATCTGTAGGCCCGCCATTTGGGATTTTGGGGGACAAAGGGCAGTTCCCGGGCGGACCAGCTCGCCTCCCATTTCAGCCCGGCTCCATCCGCGCCGAAAAGGTATCGGGCTGAAAGGTCGAACGCCGTCTCATCGCCGGGGGCCAGTCTCTCCGCGTCGGAGTCCAGTTCCACCTCGATGCGGGGCGGGGCGAAATCTTCCACGCTGAACCCCATCTTGGTAAGAGGGCGTCCTTCGCTGCCGGGAATGGAAAGAACCACGGACCACCTGCCGGTCATGGCGTTTTCGGGGATATTCATATTGAAAATGGCGCTGCCCTCGGAAGAAAGAAGCTCCGTCCTCCGCGTTACCGTACGCCCCAGAGGATCGTTGACCGAGAAGAGAACGGGGAAGGGCTCCGGAGGCAGAAATTGCGGCGTTCGCAGAATCGCCTCGAAGGGCGCGGTTTCCCCGGGACGGTAGAGGTCCCGGCCGGAGAAAAGCAGGGCGTCGTATCCCTCCCGAAGCCATGGTCTCCCCGCGGTGTCGAAAATGTTCTGAGACAGCAGTCCTTTCGTCAGGCGCACGAAGGTAACGTCGTCATTTTTCGAGACGGTAACGAGAGAGGGCATCAGGCCGGGATCGTCGCTCCAGACGGAATCGCGTTTCAGAACCCAGAGGCCCTGAGCGTCGGTGGTTCCCTCTCCCAGAAGCTGATTGGCCGTGCTGTAAAGGCGAACGCTGGCGTCGGCCAGGGGTTGCAGTCCGGACAGGGTGTTGGCCCAGACGAGGAGGCCGTCTTCCCACAGACGGACCACCGCCCCCATATCGCTGAGGTTGATGATCTGGTTGCGTTCATACCAGTACTCGTCATCCGGGTTGTTGAGACTGAGCAGAAAAAGGCCCCTCTGTCCGCCGGCCATGTCGTCGAGAGAAAGCGCCCGGCGCACGGTTTCGTTCAGGGGCAGAGAAAGGTCGAACTCCCTGTTGAAGACCCGTTTCGCCAGATCCCGGGGAAAGGCGTAACTATCGTCGTATCCCGAAGAAAGGGCGCGCATGGCGTAGGGGATGTTGTTTTCATAGAGCCGCCAGAGGCTCACGTTGAGTTTCTTTACGTTGACCAGCTCCAGGGGGACCCGTCCTCCGTCCAGAGGGGAGAGGAACATGCCCGGGGCCGGCAGGTTGATGGAGGGTTCTCTGTCGGGGATGATCACGGCCCGGGAGAAATCTTCCTCCAGCACGATGCCGTTGCGCTCCGAGGGAAGCCCCTTTTTGAAGGTCAGAACAAAACGCTCCCTGGGCCTGAAGTCGCCCCGGATGAAAAAACAGCCTCCGTAGTAGTAATCCAGGCTGAAGGATGTTTCAGGCTCTATTTTGATGAAATCCTTCGCGGCGTCCAGGCTGACGTCGAAGTTGGAGTAAACGCGTATGCCATCTCTCTCCGCGCTCAGCTCATTCACCGTCAGGACGGGCTGGACATCGACGGGCCGAACGACGTCCTCCGTCAGCCCCAGAGTTCCCTTTTCACCGGTGAGTCCGGCGGCGAGGCGCAGGAAGATTCGGCGGGGGCCCGTCAGGTCCCCCACCCGCACGGTCACGGGCAGAACCGTTTCCGGCCGCCCCGCGTTGACTCCGAGAGACAGGGGGGATTGTCCGTTCTGGTCGGAAGTGACCTTTAAAAAGCCTCGCAGACGGGAGGGGTCCACAGGCATGTTGAACTCCAGTCGAAGGGTGATCATGTCCCTGTTGAGGGCTGACGTTCGCAGAGAGACCAGCGACAGGGGATCGGTCTGGAAGGTGTAGGATGTCCCTGCCGCCACGGTCTGCCCCTTCAGGTTTTTGATGTTTTCACGAATTGTGGCGGTGTAGAGGGTTCCCATGTCCAACGGGGCCAGAAGCGTGGCGGAAAAAACCCTGCTGTCCAGCCATCGGCCCTCCGCCTGGACGGCAGGCGAGACCGTGAAGGGAAAATCCGCAACAGTCAGGGATTTTCCGACGACATCCCTGGAAACGACGGGGTCGGAGAACATCACCCTGAAAGCGACGCTGTTTCTCACTTTTCCCGTTGGGGTGAAAGAGACGACGCCGTTTTTTGGAGTTGCGGCCATAGCGGGCCTTTCAGAGAAGAGAAAGGACAGGGCGGTCATCCACAGAAACAGGACTATCCATTTTTTTATCCGCATACCGGTATCCCTCCAATAATTTAAGGCAGGTAAAGTATCTGTCCATGAGAAATTTTCATTTCTTCCAAAATTATAAAGCATTATTTCTATATCTCTTCTTTTTTATGTGTTTTTGTATATGTGTTTTGAGTAATTTGTGCAGAGTTTCCCCATAAAACTCTTCTTTGAAGAACGGCGTCGGTGAAATAAAATGGTACAATAAAAAAGAAATGAGCCAGATGGGCGTATATTTTCGGAGGTTATTCGTCATGGACAGCCCTGCTTCAACGAACGGGTCCTCGGGAGTCCGTAAAAAGAGAACGTGGTTGGAGCTTCTGAAGCGGCTGATCAGGTTCCGTTTGATAGTACCCATCCAGCGTTCGCGGCACTCTCCGGAATATTCCGCCCGAGGCGCCATGATTGGTTTGGCTTTTGCTTTTACCCCGCTGATTGGCATACAGATGTATCTGTGTTTTCTGGCCTGGATTATCGCGCGGAAACTTTTCAGGTGGGATTTTTCTCTGGTTATCGCCTGCGCCTGGACCTGGGCGACCAACGTTGTGACTCTGATTCCCTGCTATTACGCGTTTTATGTGACGGGATACTATATGCTTGGGCTGCGCCGGTATGCGGACTATTCGCGTTTCGCCCTGCTGCTGCAGCCCATCCGGAACGCTGTCGCCGCCGACGTGGGAGTGTGGATCACCGTAAAACTCACGGCCTCGCTTCTGGTGAAGGATTTGGGGTTGGTGATGCTGACCGGCTGTGTTCCCTACATGATTTTTTTCGGCTGGCTGGGATATTTCTGCACGCTGCGATACGTTCGGGCACGGCAGAGCAAAAGACTGAAAAAATACCTGCATTTCCCCCGCCGTCATAAATCATAAATGATTCCGGAATCGGAATCAGAACCAACAAAATCAACAGGACAATCGAACGTCGGACGAGAGCAGCGGGGGAGCGAATCCGCGTCCGCTTCCCCGCTGCCCTCGTCATCTGGAAGTGTCGTGTTCTCAGTGACTTTGTCTTTTTCTGAAGAATCCGGCCAGCAGGGGAGAGAGCCACATCAGAACGACCAGCGCGCCCAGCCCCGCCGATATGGGGCGTTCAAAAAACATACGAAGGTCCCACTGAGATTTCATCATGGAGACCATGAAGGATTTTTCCAGAAGATCGCCCAGCACCAGCCCGAGGATGGCGGGAGCGGAAGGAATGTCGTTGCATTCCAGAACATAGGCGACGACCCCAAAGATAAGCATGACGGTTATGTCGAAATTGGAGTTGTTGATGGCGAACGCGCCGACGACGCAAAAAAGCAGAATGACGGGATAAAGCAGATTGCGCGGCACCTGAAGCACTTTTGTGGAGAGCCGGATCGCCAGCCAGCCGAAGGGGACGAGCAGCAGGTTGGCGAGAATGAACGTGGTGTACACCGCGAGGATGATCTCCGGGCTGCGCTCGAAGATGCCGGGGCCGGGCTGAAGGTTTTTCATGTAAAGAACTCCGATGATGATGGCCGTGATGGAGTCCCCCGGGATGCCGAACACCAGCGCCGGCACCCACGCGCCGGCCAGAGCGGAGTTGTTGGCGGTTCCGGCTTCGATAAGGCCTTCGATGTGCCCTTTGCCAAACCGTTCGGGGGTTTTGGAGAAACGCTTGGAAACGCCGTAGGCCACCCACGCCGCGATGTCCGCTCCCGCGCCGGGCAAAATTCCTATCGCCGTCCCGATAACGCCGGAACGAAGGATATGTTTCCAGTGGTCGCAGGTCGTTTTCCACATCCCCCTGAAAATTCCGCTGGCCTGCACGGTGAAGGGAGCGATCTTCGAATCCTGAATCAGCACGTTGCGAAAGATCTCCGCCATGCCGAACATGCCGATCATGACCGGAATAAAGGTGAAGCCCTCCAGTAAATCGGGATTTCCGAAGGCGAAACGGGGGAACCCGATCGTGATGTCCAGCCCAACGCAGTTGAGCATCAGCCCGATCACAAGAGACAGCAGCGCCTTGCTCGTGCTGCCGGAAGAGACCATGACCGAGCAGGACAGGCCGAAACAGGCCAGCCAGAAATATTCGTAGGTGGAGAATTTGAGCGCCACCTCCGCCAGAAGGGGCGCCAGCAGAATGAGAATAACAGCGCCGATGATTCCTCCGATGGACGACATGACCACGTCGATTCCAAGGACGAAGGAGGCCCGTCCCTGTCGGGTCAGGGCGTAGCTGTCCTCCACGTAGGCCGCGGAGGACGGCGTGCCGGGAATGTGGATCAGCGCGGCCGGAATATCGCCGGCGAATATGGCCATGGCTTCCATCGTGACCATGGCGGCCAGGGCCGGAACCGGATCCATGAAAAAGGTGACGGGGACCAGCAGGGCCGTGGCCATGGATGCCGTCAGCCCTGGCATCGCTCCCACAAAGAGGCCGTATATCGCGGAACCGGCTATGATCGCCACCACGTGGGGGTCCGTCAGCAGCCCCAGAGCGTGCGCCAGATTATTGAAGGTGAACATGATCTCCCTCCGTTCCGAAGGACCCTTAAAAGGCGAAAATGCCAGCCGGCAGTGGAACCATCAGCATTTTTACGAAGATAAGGTAAATGCAGAGCGTCGCTCCGGCCGCAACCGCAGCCGAAAGGAAAAAGTTCCCCTTCAGAACGAGCATCAAAACGAACATGACGCAGAACGACGTCGGGAGAAAACCCAGGCTGTCGGAGGCGTAAATGTAAAAAATTACGCCGGCGAGGGTCAAAAGAATGTTGCCGGCGCCACGGGCGGTGAGTTCCGGCAGAAGCGCCGCAAAAGGCGCCCGGGATTTTATTCCCCGGGGAATCTGAAGGGTTCCGATCACAATGAGCAAAATTCCGAGTATCGTCGGAAAAAGCGCCGGTCCCGGCATTCCATCGCCCATGGAGGGATAGGACCGGACATGGAGAATGACGGCAAGACCAAAAATAATAGCGGCAATTCCAATTACCGCATCGTTGAAGCGCATGGAAAAACCTCCCTGTGAAATAGAGCCGTCGGCTCTTTTCTGCGTAAATTTTTGTTATAAATCTGTCACCGGGTCAAAACTATTCCGTTCTGGCCGTCGCCATCAGAAGCTTGATCCTGTTGAGCTGATTGACGTTGCTGACGCTGGCGTCGAAGTCCAGAGCGAGGACGTTCGCGCCCTGATGCAGACGCCGGAGCTCCCTGAGAATGCCCCTGCCCGTGATGTGATTCGGGAGACACGCGAAGGGCTGAACACAGAGGATATTTTTGATTCCGCTCTCGATGAGCTGGATGATTTCGGCGACGAGAAGCCAGCCTTCCCCCGCCTGATTCGCCAGAGACACCAGTTTTGAGGCCTGGCGCGCCATATCCCGTATATCGTGGATTTCGCCGAATCGCGTTCCCCTGAGCGCTTCCCGCATGGGGTTCCGCATACGTTCGAGTATTTTGATTCCGGCTCGGGCGAAAAGACCGGAGAACGCGCTCCCCGAGAGTTTTTCGCTGCGGCTGATGGGATCGAAAAGGCAGTAGAGCAGAAATCCGGCCAGATCCGGAATAACGGCCTCTCCGCCTTCGGTCTCGATCAGATTCACAAGCCGTTCGTTGGCGCCGGAATGATACTTGACCAAAATTTCCCCCACAATGCCCACTCTGGGACGAGGGGCGGGATTGACGGGCAGCGCGGCGAAATCCCGAACCATCTGTTTCAGGTCCTCTTTGAACACGGACCATTTGCCCCGTCTCACATTTTCGTCACATCGCGCAATCCAGCGATCACAGAGTTTTTTCGCGCTTCCCCGCTCCGCCTCGTAAGGGCGCGTTCTGCAGGACAGCCGCATCAGCATGTCCCCGTAGAGCAGACCTGTCAGACTTCTCCATACGCTTTTGACGGAGGGCGTGAATTTCTCCGCGCCTTCGCTGCCCTGCGCGTGGGCGGCCAGGATTCGGACACGTCCGAAACCGGCGGCATCCAGCGCGCGCCGCAGCAGCGGGACGTAGTTGCTCGCCCTGCAGACTCCGCCCGTCTGCGCGTAGAAACAGTCGGTGGCGTCGGGATCGTACTCTCCACTGGACAGGGCTTTCAGAAACTGGCCCACGACCATCATGGACGGATAACAGACGTCGTTGTTGACGTATTTCAGGCCCAGTTCAACCTCCGGCCGCCCTCCTTCGGGAAGCACGCGGAAGTCCAGCCCGTCCTCCCGCATGGCGGTCTGCAGAAAATGAAAATGCCAGGGCGCAAGGGGAGGGCAGAGGATCGTGCGGTGTTTTTTCTTTTTCAAAAATTCAATCCCTTTGGCGAATACGTGACGCGCGGGGCCTGCAGCGGTTTTCTCCCGTTTTTTGACGGAATTTTCCTCTGCCTTCTGTTGTTTCACCGAAGCCAGCAGAGACCGTATTCTGATCCTCGCGGCGCCGGTGTTTTTCCCCTCGTCGATCCGGAGCAGAGTGTGGGGTTTTCCGTGGCTTTCCAGCAGCTCCGCCGTCTGGTCCGCGGTAATGGCGTCAAGTCCGCAGCCGAATGAGTTCAGCTGCACCATCTGAACATTGGCGAAATCCGGATGGCGCGCCACCACCGCGGCGGCTCTGTAAAGCCGGGAGTGGTAGGCCCACTGGTCCACCACGTACAGGGGGTCCACGCCTCCGATTTCCTCTGCCCTGTGACAGACCGAATCCTCCGTGAGGACGGCCGCGCCGCAGTTTACGATTAAATCGGGGATGCCGTGATGAACCTCGGGATCCAGGTGGTAAGGGTGTCCTCCCAGGACGACGCCTGTTTCTCCGGTCTTTTTGAGCCAGGCCACCGTCTCGTCTCCGAATTTTCGCACATCGGTCTTCCAGGCGTTCTGGGCGGCCGCTCCCTTTTCAAAGGCTCTTTCTATTTCCAGGCGGGATACGCCGAACCGGAAAAATTCCTCGTAAAGCCGCTTCGTCATGTGACTTTTCGGCGAAGTGTAATCGAAAGGAAGGGTCGGATGCATAAAATCCGTCCCCGGCGGAACGTCGATATTGAGCGCCGCCACGTCGGGATAGCCGATCACCACCGGACAGTTGAAATGCTGCCGCGAATCCTTGAATTCCCGGCACTCTTTCAGGAGAATTGGATAAAAGATCTGTCTTATCCCTCGATTCAGAAGATCCGTCACATGCCGGTGAACGAGTTTCGCGGGATAACAGAGGGTTTGGGACGGAATGGTATCCAGCCCGGCGTTTTCGTCCGGACGGGCGGCCGAAAGCTCCACCCGAAATTTCAGCTCGGTGAGAAACGCGAACCAAAAGGGATAATCCTCGTACATGTTGAGGGCTCTCGGTATCCCAAGGACGCCTCTGGCGGCCTCGGTTTCGGGAAGCGGTTCGTAAAAATCGAAGAGCCTTTTATATTTTCTCTCGAAAAGGTTGGGCGGAAGGAGTTTTTTCTCTCCTTTTTTGCCATTCTTCGCGCCGTTTTCCAGGGCGGACCATTTTTCGCAGCGGCTGCCCGATACGCAGCTTCTCCCGTTTCCAAACTCCGTGCGGGTCAGCAGGCAGCGGTTGCCGCAGCCGGAACAGCGCATTGTGGACGTCTGTCCGGTCAGAGCCTCTACCGCCCTTTTATCCAGCAGGCCACCCGGTTCTTCGGACTGAATATTTCCGGCGATGAGGGCCATTCCAAAGGCTCCCATGAGTTCGGAAATCTGCGGACGGACCACCTCTCTGCCGCACACGAGTTCAAAGGCCCGAAGCAGCGCGTCGTTTTTAAAGGCGCCGCCCTGCACGATGATTTTTTCACCCATTTCGTCCGCGTTTTTGAGTTTCAGCACTTTATACAGGGCGTTGCGAACCACGGAGTACACCAGGCCCGCCGCGATGTCCCGAACCTTCGCGCCCTCCTTCTGCGCCTGACGAACTCGCGAGTTCATGAATACCGTGCAGCGCGATCCCAGATCCACCGGCATGAAGGAGTTCTCCGCCTCGCGGGCGAAATCCTCCACCGACATGCCCTGGGATTCCGCAAAGCTCTGGAGGAACGACCCGCAGCCGGAAGAACAGGCCTCGTTCAGGAAAACGCGGGTGATAACGCCGTTTCGCAGGCCGAAGCACTTCATGTCCTGTCCGCCGATGTCGATGACGAAATCGACGCCCGGCAGGATGAACGACGCTCCTCTCGCGTGGGCCACGGTTTCCACCTCGCCCGCGTCGACGCCAAATGCCGTTCGGACGAATTTTTCTCCGTAGCCGGTGACGCCGCTTCGCCTTATTCGGACGTCGGCGGGAAGAAGGGCATAAAGCTCCGTCAGAATCTCCTTCACCGTACCGAAAGGATCCTTTCCGCCATTGGTTCGATAACGGGAAAACAGGAGCTCTCCTTTTTCGCCGATCAGAACGGCCTTCGTCGTGGTCGAGCCGCAGTCCAGACCCAGGTACGCGTCGCCGCTGTAGAGAGAAAGATCTGCCCGCTTCACGTCGCAGGCGGAATGCCTTTTTCTGAACGCGTTTTTCGATTCTTCGTCAATGAAAAGCGCGCTCAGCACACTGACCGGGCCCTGGGATGGAGTGGAGAAGAAACGCAGAGCGTTTTCCTGCAGACGAACGAGGTCCACCGGACCGTTTTTCTTTCCGAGAATGGCCGCTCCAATGGCGACGAAAAGGTGAGAATTTTCGGGAAAGATACATTGATCTTCTCTCAGGTTGAGGGTTTCAATAAATCTGGCGCGAAGCTCGGACAGGAAGTAGAGCGGTCCGCCCAAAAACGCCACGTTGCCCGCAATTTTCCGTCCGCAGGCGAGCCCGCTGATGGTCTGGTTGACGATGGCCTGAAAAATCGACGCGGCGATGTCCGCCCGGGCCGCTCCTTCGTTCAGAAGCGCCTGAACGTCCGTTTTGGCGAAAACACCGCAGCGCGAAGCCAGCGGATATATCATTTCATGCCGTTTGGCCAGATCGTTCAGGCCGGCGGCATCCGTTCCCAGCAGGGTGGCCATCTGATCGATAAAGGCCCCCGTTCCTCCGGCGCAGGTTTCGTTCATTCTCTGGTCGGCGCCGGCGGGGTCGAAAAACGTCAGCTTCGCGTCCTCTCCGCCCAGTTCGATCGCCGCGTCCACTCCGCTCAGATAGCGTCCGATGCTGGCGGAACAGGCCACCAGCTCCTGAGCGAAGGGAACGTTCATTCCTTCCGCCAGAGCCAGCGCCCCCGAACCCGTGACGGCGATGGTGGCGCCGAAATTATTGAAGTTATCCTGAATTTCCGACATCAGTGTGCTCGTAATCGCGCGAATATCGGCAAAATGCCGGCAGTACCTGCTGTATATTATTTTGTCGTCATCGTCCAGGACCACCGATTTGGCCGTCGTCGATCCGATATCGAGTCCCACGTGCAATATGGAGGAAAACATTTTCGCCGCCTCAGCGCATCAGCAGCGTCGGAAGCCAGGTGGAAAGCGCGGGAATGTAGGAGACCATCATCAAAACAACGAGGCAGATGATCAGATACGGCATATTGGCGGCCACGATTTTGCTGATGGACACCTTTCCGATGCTGGCGGCCACGAAAAGGCATACCCCCACCGGCGGCGTGATCAGCCCGATCACCAGGTTCAGCACGCAGATCATCGCAGACTGGATGGGATCCACGCCCACCTGGGTCAGCACGGCCAGAAGCGTCGGGAAGATCGTCATCAGCGCCGCGATGGTCTCCATGAACATCCCCACGAAAAGCAGAAAAATGTTGATGATCAGGATAATCAGATACTTGTTTCGGGTGAAGGCCAGCATCGTTCTGGCGATGAGCTGGGGGATCTGCTCGCTGGCCAAAATCCATCCGAACACGTTGGCGAAGGCCACCAGCGTGATGATCGACGCAGACATAACCGCGGACTCCTTCAAAACTTTCGGAATATCCCGAATGTGCAGGTCCCGGTACACGATCAGACCCACGAAGAGGGCGTAGACGCAGGCCACCACGGACGCCTCGGTGGGGCTGAACCATCCGCTCAGAATCCCGACGAAGATGATGGCCACCATCAGCAGGGCCCAGATTCCGCCGTAAAATTCCTGCCAGAAAACCCTCCAGGTGGGCTTTGGACCCTTGGGATACCCCCGTTTGACGGCCAGCCAGTAGGTCACCAGCAGCATGATTCCTCCGATTAAAAGCCCCGGAATGGCCCCGGCCAGAAAGAGTTTTCCCACGGAAAGCCCCGTCAGCGTCCCCGCGATGATCATGGGCATCGAGGGCGGAATGATGGGACCCAGACAGGCGGTGGAAGCCGTTATGGCGCAGGAAAAACTTCGATCGTATCCCTGTTTGTGCATGGCGTTGATCATGATGACCCCAAGGCTCGACACATCCGCCACGGCCGTCCCGGACACTCCCGCGAACACCATGGAATCCACCACGTTGGCTAGGGCCAGTCCGCCGCGAATGTGCCCCACCAGAACGTTGGCGAAGCGCACGATACGGTCGGAGATGCCGCCCTGATTCATCAGGTTTCCCGCCAGGATGAAGCCCGGCACGCACAGCAGCGTGAAGGAGTTGATTCCCGCGAACATGCGCTGAGGAATCACCGAGAGAGGAATACCCGCTCCCACCAGATAGAGAAGGGAGGACAGCCCCAGAGAAAAGGCCACGGGAATGCCCATGAACAGAAAGACGATGAAACTAAGAAAGAGCAGTGTCACCATGACTGGCGCCTCCTGTCATAAGAAATTTGAAATCTTCGAACACGAGCATAACCGTATAGAGCAGAATGCTTCCGGAGTGCAGGACCATACTGGCGAAAATCCACTGCATGGGGATTTCCAGGGATGCCGAGGTTTGAATTCTGCCCACAAGAGCGTTTTTCCAGCCATACCACACCGTGGCGGCCATCAAAGCGATGGTCAGAAGGTCGATGAAGAGCTGGATCAGGAGTCGCAGACGGCCTCTGATGAGGTTGATGAACACGTCCACGTTGACGTAGGCCCGTTCTTTCGCGGCCAGCCCCGCGGCGAAGGCCACCATGTAGAGCATCAGAAAACGGGAGGCCTCCTCCGTCCAGTGGGGGGATTTGGGCAGAAACATTCTTGCGTAAACCTGCAGCAGCACCACGGCGATGAGCCCGGCGAAGAACAGGGAGGACATCCATTCCAAAAAGCGATCCAGTGCTTTTTTAAGCATGATTCACCTCATATGAATGCCGGATCGAATCCGATCGGTCTGAAATAAACGAGGAATGATAAATGTCGATGACGCCACACCTGACCGGTCCTTCTCAGGGAAGTCGGTCAGCGGGTCAAAATACGATGAACGGGCAAAAATCTATTTACGCACTGCGATTTGTGTAGGAAGCAGCAATACGGCGGGAGGGTCGATTGTGAATTTTGAAAAAGCGGTGACCGTCGTTCGGGACATAGCGAGAAGCGCCTGTTTCAGAACGATGAAAGTTATGCTTTTTGCCCGCAGGAATCGCTCAATTGTAAATGCCTTCGAAAGAGACAGAATACGCTCGTCCGACGCGGGGATATGCCGCCGGTCGAAAGCGACTTTTTTGTGAGTTTGAGAAGAGCCCTGGGAGGTTTCGTCCGCCAGAAAATTGCGCTGCTGACGGGCTGGAGTTCCTGCGACGATGTGCAGAGATTCTTTCTGCGGCACAACGAACGAACGGCAAAAATTCTCCGCGTAAAACGTTTGCGTGTTCCCGGTTCTTTTGGAGACGTCGTTTACCAGCGCGAACGCCGTATATGCGGACGCTGTCATGTACAGAGCAATAATGAAAACCAGAAAAAGCTTAAATTTTCTGTTCACATAAGGACCTTCTTTTCAGATGACTGCGCAAAGAATATTGTATCCCAAATCGATTTGAAATCAAAGGACCCAATTGAGACTCATACCGACAGAGGGTATTTGCCCTCCTCAGTCGTCTTCCCGCAGTCGATAGCCGACTCCGGCCTCCGTGAAAATGTACTCCGGTTCGGCCGGATTTTTCTCGATTTTGCGTCTGATGTTCGCCATATTTACCCTGAGAATCTGGTTGTTGCCAGTTAAACCGGGACCCCAGATTTCCTTCAGCAGATAATCGTATGTAATGACCTTGCCGGCATACCGGCCCAGCAGAGAGATGATTTTATATTCGTTCTGCGTCAGGCGGACGTTGACTCCCGCGATGAACACCTGATGTTTGTTGTAATCGATCACAAGATCGGCGACCTGATATTTTCCCGTCCGGGCCACATCCGGCCGGAGTCCCCGGGTATGTCGAAGCGCTGTGCGAATTCGGGCCAGCAGCTCCGACGGTCCGAAAGGTTTCGTGATATAGTCGTCGGCTCCCGTGTCAAGGGCCGTTACCTTGTCCCGTTCGTGCATTCTGGCGGAAACGACCACGACAGGAATTTGAGACCACTCCCGGATTGTTTTGATGATGGAAAGGCCATCGATGTCCGGAAGTCCCAAATCAAGCAAAATCAAATCAGGAGACTGAGACGTGATCATTGTGTAGGCTTCCGCTCCGGTATGCGCGATGAGCACGTCGTAGTTGTTGGATGTCAGGATGGTCGCCATAAAATGGCTGATGCTGTTTTCGTCCTCCACGATCAGAATGCGATCTTTAAGAACCATGCGGCATCTTCTCCTCCAGGGGCAGAGAAAAACGGAAAAGCACTCCGCCGGATGTTATATTTTCCGCTGAAATATCTCCGCCGTGCGCCCTGACGATCGAGGCGCAGACGGAAAGGCCGATTCCCATATTGCGCCTGTTGCCGGTTTCTGTCGTTTTATCGACTCTGGCAAAGTACCCGTCGAAAAGGTGGGGCAACAGCCCTTTATCAATTTCCTCCCCGTCGTTTTCCACGGAAAAAATGATCCTGCGCCCTTCCACAGCGGCGGACAGATTGATATGAGTCAGGTTTTTCCCGTGAATGACGGCGTTTTCCAGGAGGTTCGTCAAAACCTGCTCAATGAGAATGATGTCCAGGGGGAGGAAAATCGGAGCGTCCGGAATAGAAACCTGCAGGGGAGTGTCAGGATGTTTTTTTCTGAATTTATGAGTTGCCGATCCGATCAGCTCTTCCAGAATTTCCGGCTGTTTGTGAATCGTGGCGTCTCCTCCCATGCGCGTAATAGCCAGAAGATTTTCCACCATGCGAATGAGCCACAGGGCATCGTCCCGCACTTCCCGAAGCAGCGCCTGCTTTTGAGCGCCGGAGAGACGGGTTTCGTCTTCAAGAATCACGGAAGTGGAGCCGACGATGGAGGTCAGCGGAGTTCTCAGATCGTGGGAAATTGCTCGCAGCAAATTGGCGCGCAGTTTTTCCTTTTCCGTTTCAACCCGCAGTTTTTCCTGCTGTTTGATCTGGGTGGTGAGGGTGCTGGTGATGATCGACACTGCCAGCATGGTGAGAAAGATCAGCGGATAGCCGCCGAGGGTGAAGTTGAAGGCGAAATAGGGGTAGGTGAACACGTAATTGACGAGAAATACAGCGGTGATTGAAGTAAAAATGCCATAAAAATACCCCTCCGTCAGCCTGGAAATCACCAGAACGGTCAACACGAAAATCAGCGGCACATGAATATCCGAACTGCTGAAAAGACCCAGAACGCTGCAGAACGAAGAGGAAATCGCAATTGCGGCGACGGTCGTCAGCAGATCTTTGAGGGACAAACAGGGGAGAAGATTCTTTTTCATCAGAAAAAATTTCATAAAACTTAATATATCATAAACCATAAAAATGAACAGAGAAATGCAGGTTCCCTGTTCATTGTTCATTTCGCTGCCGGCTATGACGCGGTGACGGGGTCTGAAAGACTATGACGTGCTGCCTTCGATGGAGACGGCGGGTTTCAGCAGGTCGCATATCGTGTTGCCGTCGCTGACGCTGATATTGTAAAACACCAGGCCCGTGTAAACCTTGTTGTTGTCTCTGGTGTCGAATTCGCCGCGAATAGCCAGCGCGGGGAGTTTTTTCGCCGAAGCTTTGAAGGTGGAGGAGCCGAATCGGAGGTGGCAGGTGTCGCTGCCGGCTTTTTCGGCGCGTATGGCGTCAATGTCTATGATGGGCATGCTGCACGCCCGCTCTCCTTCCGACGAGGAGACGACGACTTTTCTGTCCGTAACCATATAATGCAGTTTTTTGATGTTGCCTTTGTCTCCCACGGGACTCCAGGCTATCAGAAGAGGAACGGCCGCGCAAACCACCATGACGACGGCTTTCAGCTCCAGACCTCGCGAAATGCACAGCGCGAAATAGCCTCCAACCAGAATGATGCCCCATACCAGAGCCCACATCAGAGAAAGCATTGTAAATGATTTGTGCGCTTCGTCAAAAAGCCCGTAAGGCTGCGACGAACCGCTCCATCGGACAATTTCTCCCCCTTCGAGTATCTTCTGCAGTTTTTCGCTGTCGTCCGCCATTTCATTCTCCTCCGGTCGATTTAAAATCGCAGTCGGCCCGCTTTGGGCAGATCAACTGACGGCCGGATTATAGGATGGAATGGTGTTAAGAATCTCTATAAATCCTTAATAAGGTCGTAAAAAAAACGTTAAGATCGATTAAGAATTGTTTACGGAACCAACGGTTTCACTCTGAGAGAAAACGTGGCGTCAAATTTCAGATTTTTCTGCGGTCTTCTCCCGGGGAGAAGGGAATCTGCAGACCTCTGACGTCACTGACCGGCAGGGAGAAGGCGAAGGCCTCGGCGGGGGTTCCCATGCCCGTTTTTTCGGCAATGGCGCGCATAATGTCGTTTTTGTGACGATTTTCGGCGAGAATCATGACGATTTCTTTTTCAGGCTGGATCGTCACGCCGAAAAATTTTTCCGCGCCGGAGGGCGCGAACACTCTGGCGTTGATAATGGTGCCGCCCGCCGCCTGCGCGGTGCGCGCCGCGTCCATCACGTCCTGGCTGTACCCGCGGTTGCTCACCGCCAGGATCAGGGTATGCTGAAATTGATGCGTCACGTTATTTCCTCCATCATGATGTTTTTCATTATGTTTTTCATTATGTTTTTCAATTTCGATATTATTATAATTGCCTTTTTCGAGAAACATTTCTCCGCCGTCAGGGTCGTCCAGCGGCAGAAGAAAGGCGATGCCGTGTCCCGGCTGCTTCAAATCGAGAGCTTCATCGACCTGTGAAAGGACGTTTGCCGCCTCGTCTGCGGGCATGGCGCTGAAAAGAAGCGTCTTTTCGGTTTGTCCCAGCCCCAGATAGTTCAAAATTTTGGAGCTTGCAGTTCCTCTGCCCAGCGTCAGCAGATTGAAAAACGCGTTTCGATCTTTGAAGAAGTCCGTTATTTTTTTGCTTTTTTCCCGGTCGCATATGACTATCAGCAGGTTGGGGAAGGTTTTTGAACTGCCTTCGTTCTGCATGGTTTCTTTTCCTTTCTCCGGCTATCGGTTTCTTTTTTAAGAAAAATCCCGCGGGTTGTGCATGACAACAGCAGGTGCAAATAATCGCCGCAGGGCTTCAGGAGGCGGAGTCCTCTGAGTCAGGAAAACCGACGTCTGAATTTTTACATGAATCTCCGCCCGGGCTTTCGTTCGTCGCTGTGTTTTTCCGGATCTTCGCGGCCGCGCGTTCCGCTCTTTCGAGCCGCAGGCGGTAAAGAACGCCGATCAGCTGCAGAGTGACGGGCGGCATCATGGCGATCATCCCCACCACGCCGAAGGCCGCGAGGGCCACATTTTCTCCGGTTCCCCGGCAAACTCCGATGGTGAAGGGCAAAACGAAGGCTGCGCTCATGGCTCCCGCGGCGACGCCTCCTGAGTCGAACCCGATGCCCACGAAAAATCCCGGGGCGAAAAACGTCAGAGTCAGCGCCAGCAGATAGCCCGGCAGCAGTATCCACCAGATCGAGAGTCCGGTCAGTATGCGAATCATCGCCATGGACATCGCCAGCCCGACGCCCAGTGCCATTCCAACAAGCAGGGTGCGTCTGGAAATGGCGCCGTTCGTTATTTCTTCGACCTGTTTCGTCAGAACGTGGACGGCAGGTTCCGCGACGACGACGCAGGCGCCGATTGCCAGGCAAAGGGGAATCAGAATCCATCGATGCTCCATCGCTCCCATCGTTTCGCCGAGGTACTTTCCTGCCGGAAGAAATCCGCCGTTTACTCCAGCCAGAAAAAGCGTGAGCCCGAAAAGCAGATACAGAAGTCCGACTCCGATTTTGACCAGTTCTGTCCGGGACAGTTTGAGATGGGTAATTTGAAAGATCATAAAAATACCTGCGATTGGAACAATGACCATTCCCACGTTTCGCAGAGAATGAACCAGCTCCAGGGCGAAAACTGTCGCCAGTGCCCCGGCGCCTCCAACCGCGGCGGGGACGTCGACTTCGTATCGAGTGCTCTGAGGGTCGAAAAAAAGCCCTGCGATCAAAACTGCGAGAATGGGCCCTATGGAACATATGGCGCATATGCCGAAATTGTCGTCCGCAGATTCCCTGCCACCGCTGACCGCCGCCAGACCGGCTCCCATAGCCAGAAGAAACGGAACGGTGACAGGTCCCGTCGTCACCGCCGAGGCATCGAAGGCGGCGGCGAGATAGTCGGCGGAAAACAGGGCGATCAGGAAGGTGAAAGCGTACATGACAATCAGCGCGTAAGAAAGCCGGAAACGAAAAAGCACGCGCAGCACCGCCAGTACGAGAAAAGCCGCGACCCCCGCCGCTATGCTGACCAGCAGCGTAAAATCCGGAATTGAGGGGACCTGATGCGTCATGATCTGCAGGTCCGGCTCGGCGATGGTTACGACAAATCCAAAGATGAAGCAGCCTCCTGTCAAAAGAGCCAGATTTCGCGACTGCAAAAGAGCGGAGCCGATATGCTGCCCCATCGGCATCATTGCGAGGTCGGTTCCGAGAGAAAAAAGCGTCAGGCCTACGATGAGAAACGCCATTCCCCAAAGCATCGACGTCAGGATCTC
The DNA here is from genome assembly GCA_031272035.1 of Synergistaceae bacterium. NCBI lineage: Bacteria > Thermotogati > Synergistota > Synergistia > Synergistales > Synergistaceae > Synergistaceae bacterium. The sequence goes on along the minus strand of JAISUO010000031.1, from coordinate 1,798 downwards.
CTTCGACATGGGGGCCAGTGTCAGATGCACAAAAAGGATGATGGCGACGACCGGCAGGACTGCCTGCAGAGATTCTTTCAGTTTGCCCACAAGAATTTTTTCCATCTCTCGACTCCCTTTCAATTCGATATTCTATTATGTCTTTATCTTAATTATTTTCTGTTTTATCCCTCGTTCTGTCCCCGCTGCGCGCGTTCAGGCGGAAGGCAGAGGGGGATTCGTCGTGTTTTCCGGCTCGTCGGGTATTGTTTTCAGACGGCGCATGGCTTCTTCGCGGCGAGCCAGATATCTCTGATAGACCAGCAGCTGAATGAGAATCACGAGACCGATGACGTCCGTCGGAATTCTGCTGTCGATCAGGCTCAGGCCTCCCCCGAAGGAGAGAAATCGCAGCGGAAGGTTTACCTTTGTGAAGAGCTGACCCTCAAGCGCCACAGTCAGCATGAATACGCCCAACACTATTCCCAGCACAAGCCGAACTCCTTTCAAAATGGACAGATCGCTCAAAAACAAATCCGAAGTCCCTGCGAACACGCAGAAAACGATGGCAATGGCGACGGTCAGTTTCACCGCGAAGAAAGGACCGGAGAGCTGCCTCGACAATGATTCCCCAATTTTTCTGAACACGACGACACCTCACAGTATCCCTGAATATCAGTATTTTGGATCGATACCTGTTCTTCTCCGGAGGGGGAAGAATGCTGTTCTCCGATGTTCCGCCTGCTATACATAAAATTTATGAACGGACAGAGATTGTTTTCATCGTTGAGATATACGGTTTTCAAAAATTTTTCCATTCCGGATCACGTAATGAACTCCTTTTTCCAATTTCGCAATTGCATTATTATAGCTTCAAGCCTTTGGGTTTGCAAAAAGTTTTTCGAGTTATGCCGAATTATGTTTTTCGAGATATAATCGTCGCCGAATAATAGAATTAAATATTCTAAATATTAAGTCTTAAATAATTTTTGCATTTTTTGCTTCTTCAAGATGTCGTGTTTTCTTCCCCTGTCCGAGTTTTGGGGTTTGTGCCGTGCGAGTTGCGTAAATAAGAAGTCCTTATGCTTTTTATGAATTAAAAGCGGCTTATGCAAAAGGATTGTCGTATGCAGCAGGGAATTTGTCAATTGAACGTGTTCGTGATATTATACATCCTGATTAAAAACGAGGGAGTGATGTTTTATGGCGAGAACCCTCATGTCTATTAAAGATGAGATCATTTCTTACAAGGGTCAGCGAGTCCGGTGTCGTACGTCGAAGGGCCGTAACCGGATGGAAGAAACTCAGGGTATTTTACTGGATGCGTACCCGAAACTTTTTACCATGTATGTGGAATCGAGAGCCAGTACCGTTTCTTTCAGTTATGCGGAAATTCTGACGAGAGAAGTCGAACTTGAAATAGTTCCTTCAATTTAATCGGTGTCCGAAGAATTTATCCGTATGCTTTGTTTATGATTGAACGTTGTATCATCAGTTTTTTCTGTTAAAATTAATTTTAGTCCAGTTGAAATATGGGAAAATCAGGACCGTTGGTTTAGTCGGCGGTCCTGATTTTCTGCCTGCGGGGGGGGCTTTGTCGTAACGCTTCACGACAAATGGGACTTCGAGCCTCTGTTTCTCCGGTCGGTTTGGTGTATCCTAAAGTCCCGGAAAAATATATCTATGAGGGGGTATCGAGACCCATAGCGTGGTATAGTTTTCTTTGTTTTTCGGTGATTTCACCAAAGTAAGCCGACTTCCCGGGCTGTTGGTATTGTTCGATAACGTCCAATTCGTCGAAAAACTCCTGCATCGTGTA
>JAISUO010000030.1 GCA_031272035.1 Synergistaceae bacterium | reverse complement strand
AGATGGGTCAATCAGCGGCACCATGACGCTGCCTCAGCCTCCGCTTCTGGCCGTGGAAAAGACGACCCTCGTCTTCCCCATTCAGACGGGGCAGAACGTGGGCGACGACAAAAACCGCTGTGACATGAACGTTCGCGGTCAGGGCGGCTGGACCGCCGAAATCACGTCGGGGGCCGACTGGTTTACGATCCAGAAAACCGGCGACATCCTCTCGGTGAAAATGAACGGCGACAACACCACGGGCCGGTACAGAGAGGGAAATATCCGCATCACGCGCAGCGGCAACGCCAGTAACCCCATCAACGTGGCCATAACCCAGACGCCGAATTGAAACGACACTGAAACGCAGAGGGGCGGAGGCTGCCTTGAGCGAGCCTCCGCCCCCTGTTTTTTACAGCCGCTACATTTTGAAGCGGGAGAGGGACTTGTTCAGCGAGGAGGCCATATTCCCCAGGCTCACCGCCGTGTTGGAGATCTGATGGGAGGCCTCCAGCGTTTCCGTCGCGTCGCCCCTGATGCTGCTTATCTGAGACGCCAGCTCTGCCATGCGCTGGACGAGGGTCTCCGTCCTGCCTGTCACGTCGGTTATGATGCCGGTTTGCTCCCGAACGATGCTGACAATATGTTTGATGAAATTATTGGCCTGGTCGATGCTTTGGGATGAGGCCATCAGATCCTTTTTGGCGACGGAGGCGTCCTGGATGGTTTTTCTGAGGGTGGTCATGGACTGCGCCGACCCGTCGATGACCTTCTGGGTTTTCTCCCGAATCGGCTCAATGACCTGATTGATGCGCTTGGCCGCGCCCGATGACTCCTCTGCCAGTTTTCGGACCTCCTCCGCCACCACGGAAAACCCTCTGCCGCTCTCGCCCGCCCGGGCGGCCTCTATGGCCGCGTTCAGCGCCAGCAGGTTCGTCTGAGCGGCGATGCCCGTGATGACGGAAACGAAGTTCGTTATCTCCTCAATGGACTCCTCCAGGGACGTAATGTGCGCGTTGTTGCCGTTGACTGAGGCCATAACCTGCCCCATCTCGTTCAGGACGACGTTGAAGCTCTCCACCGCCTCCTGAGCTTCCACGGACACGCCGTGCAGGGACCTGGCGGACTCCTCCGCCGAGGTCGAGACCTGGAGCGCGTCGGCGGCCACCTGCTTCAGCCTGTCGTTGGCCTCCGCGGACAGAATCTTCGTCTCCTGGGATATGCCCACGATGCCGGAAACGGAGGCGTCGATTTTCTTCGCGGCCTCGCCCGTGGTCTCCGCCAGGGCCGACAGCTCCTCCGCGTCATTGATCACCGTGTCCGCCGAGTCTTTTGTCTCTCGCAGACAGTCGGCCTGGGTTTCCACGGCCTGTCTGAGCTGCGTGAAAATCACGCCCATTTCATCCCTTCCGGGGTACTCGAACTCCTCCTCGGGAATGAGAAAGTCCCCTCCTTCGACCCTGCGGACGATAGCGACGATGCGGTTGAGGGGACGCGCTATACCCCGCGCGATCAAGAGCGTCAGAAGAAAGGCCAGAGCCAGAACCCCCACCGACACCAGAGCCACGCCTCGAACGATGGAGCTGATCGTTCTGTTCAGCTCGGCTATGGGCTTGCCCGTGAAGAACATTCCCTTCACGCCGGGGGTCGAGTCCCTGATGGGGCTGTAGCGGACGAGGTAATTCTGGCCGAACAGCTTTATTTCGCCGCTGAAGGTTCCGCCCTTGTTCACCACGGCATCTATCACGGCGGGAACGGCGTTGGTGCCCACCACCCTTTTGCCGTTTTCCCTGATGGTGGTGTTGATTCGCGTGCTTCCCGCGAAAACGGTGGCCTCCACGCCGTAGAGGTCACTGATCTCGTCCACGATCTTCGGATTTTCCAGGGAGAACGCCGCCCGAACCATCCCCACCGTCTTCCCCTGGTATTTTATCGGGCCGCCGCAGTAGTAACCCAGTTTTGAGGACGGGTTGGACATGAACACGGCGTAGGAGGTTCCGGCAATGGCCGTTTTGAAGTCGTCGCCATGCCCGATGTTGTCCCCGACTCTGGCCCTGTCATGGGGGCGGGCCAGAACTTCCCCGTCCAGCGCCGCAATGACCAGGACGTCGGTGTCCGAGGCGTCCAGAAGAGGTTTCGTGAGCTCGAAAATGCCTTCTTTGTCCTTTTCACTCACGAGCCGTCCCAGCTCGTTCAGTTTGATCAGGCTGTCCCGAAACGCCTCAGTTTCCCTCATCATGCCCGCCACGATTTTCTGGAACCCGACAATGGAACGCGTGGCTTCCTCTGAAAAGCTGTTCGTAATGGAAGTGTAGGTGTACCACAGCGCCATGCCGCTGGAACAGACCACGGACAGCAAAACCAAAAAGAAAGCCGAGGAAATAATTTGAGTTTTGATGTGCATGTTTTTTAACATATAACGCTCCCCCCCTTTTTCTCTCATACACTATAAAATTCAGACCAGAGCCGTGGCCATCCGGTTTATATCCATACGGGCCGCCACCCTCTTTTCGTTGACAATCGGGGTTGCACATTGATTTTATGGTTGGTTCAGTTTATCAATCCAGTCCGCTTTTTCTTTGGCTTCGCGGGCGAGCCTGAGCTCTTCCGTGCGCACGAACCGCAGAAGCGCGCCCGTTTCCGTCTGGGACGGCTCCAGGAACTTCACCGCAACGTAATACAGGTTCTTTCTTTCTTCCTCGCGCCGCTCTTCCATGGTTGTCGGGTGTTTTCCACTATGGTGTTTTCCATCATGATGCTTATGGTCATGGTGTTTATTGTCAAGTTGTTTTCCGTCGTGCTTTTTTTCCTCCGGCTTTGCGTTTTCCGGCTGCAGGGTGTGGAGATGGCAGCGGCGCACCTCCGCTTTCAGGGTGAGGGTGACGGTGTCGTCGAGAAACAGTTTCACCGCAAGTTTTTCTTCCGGCTTGAAATCATGCCGGCTCAGGAGTCCGAGGCCTCCGACGCTGATGTTTGCCGTTTCAACGATTTCCTCCACCATTTCCTTCCGGAAGGCGGGGTCCACTTTCATATACGAGATTCGGGCCGCCTTTGTTATGGGCAGGCGCACCCACTCGCGCAGCTGTTGTTTGACGACCGTGCCGCGGGGAATAATGAAGGCGCAGTTATTCGAGGGCATTATGCCGGTCACTCGCACAGTAAGCGAATATTTCCCGTTTTGAAGAGTCCGGCGCAGCACAAGGATCTGTTCCGGCGCAAAGCGGATAAGCCCGCCTTTTCCGTCACGGGGAAACAGAAGAAGCATAATGCCGTCGTCCTCGACGCCCAAAATGAACGATTTGTGGCTGGAACCGTCGGAGAGCTCCACCTCAACCGGCGCGCCTCTGACGAAAGGCGCCAGTGAAACCGCGATGTTTCGCTCCTCACTTCTCGATTGTTTTTCAGACAACCGTTTCAATCTGCGTTCTCCTTCCCACGGACACGATTTTCGCGATGCGGCTGGCGGGCTGAGTTATCGTCAGTCGTTACAGGCCCAAACGTTTTGAATCTTCCTCAAAGCTCCTCCAGAGCGCTTTAAAATCGCTCTCCTCCGTGAAGACTCTTCTAATGCGATCTTTCAGGACATCGGGCGTTATGGGTTTGACCACGTAGTTCTTCGCTCCGGCCTTTGTGGCCCGCGTCACAAAGTCGCTGTTCAGGTGAGACGTGACGAAAATAACGGGAATATTCCCGCCCCTGGGCATAAGCTGCAGTTTCTCCATGACATCGAAGCCCGACAGGCCGGGCATCTCAATGTCCAACAAAACAAGGTCGATCTCGGTCTTTTCCAAAATATCCAACGCGGTCATTCCGGTTTTGGCGACACGGATGTCAAAGTCGTCATTCATCAGAATTTCCTTGATCGTCACCAGGTTGGAAGACACATCGTCAACAGCGAGAATCGTTTTTTTGCTCATACGCTCCACAGCCTCCCTGTTCTGCACTCTGCAGTTCTGTTTTTACACCGATCTTCTTTTTATCCGGATTTTTTATTCTGATTTTCTCTCGTGCGCGCGTACGTTATCTGGTCTCAAACGCCTCAATCTCCGTGACTTTTTCGGATTCGAAGGTCGGGTCAACTATCGGAAGGCGTTCCAGAATGAGCTGGAAGGGATCCGACCGCACCCGGTTTCCTCCTTCCATTTGCGCCACCTGAAGGCAGGCTTCGGCTCTCACGATCAGTTCGTCCAAAAATTCATTGCCCCAAAGGTCATAGTCGATGCTGGCTATTCCGACGCTGATCGTGAGGCCCAGAGATTTTTCAATATTTGAGGTTTTTGCGACGCGTCTTCCCCGCCCGGACGCGTACGGCCCGATCCTGGACGTCTCTTTTGCAACCTCCTTGCGGAGCGACTGGGCGAGGGTGACGGCGTTTTTCAAACCGGTGCCCGGAAGCCAGAGGCAAAAATTTCCCTTTTTGTTGCAGTGCCCGCTCAAATCCGAGTCGCGAAGCCTGGGCAAAACGATCTTCAGGACTTTTATGACGGCTTCGTCTCCTCCGACTGCCCCCCAAATGTCCTCGATCTGGTCGAAAGAGTCGATGCAGATTCTCAAAACGCTGCCCACGCCGCGGTTGTACACCACCGATTCGTAATCGTTGACGGCATCCATGTAAAAATTGACCCATCGGCGCAGGCTGCTGAAGGGATCAAGCCTCATTCTTTCAATCAGGAGCTGTCCCAGCCCGCAGTTCATATCGCCTTCATCGATCGAAAACTCCCCGTCGCGGGCGGCGGCGCTGAATGAGAGGCTGTTGACAAAGGAAAGAACGTCAATTTCCTCCGGGGAAAATTCCCGATCCTCACGTCTCTCGAAAGTGATGAAGCCCCAGAATATTTCTCCGCTGAAGAGGGGAACCAACAGCATGGACTTCATGTCGTAGGGCGTCAGAAGCCTGAGTTCGGAAGGAGAAAAACTGGCTTTCGAGCCGGACACGTATTGTTTCTGCATAAATTTCTCCGTCCACATGGCTGCGTCGTCAAGGTGGAAGAAGACCGGATCTCTTTCCTCCAGAAAACCCAATTCCTTTTTCCATGCGTATTTTCTCGTGCAGATCAGCCGGTCTCGTTTTATCTGCTTTTGCCAGATATGAATGCACTCCACTCCAACTGTCCAGGACAGCAACCCGAGACAGTTCAGCAGAAGATCGTCCCCGATCCTCATCTTTGATATGGAGGCGTCCAAAAGAAGCCTGCTGCTGCATAAGGGTTTTTGCCGACTGCTCAGGTCCGTCAGGCGGCAGACGACGGCAAAGCTGTCTCCCCGCGGAACGCCGTACAGCGTCACGGCCACCGGCAGGGGTGTTTTATCCCCTCTGTTGCGCAGTTCCGTAATCCATCGTACGCGCCCCGTGGGACCAGGTTCCCTCAGCCTGTCCGCCAAAGACGGCGCGGGGGTCCCGTCCGGATGAAACTCCGGGAACATCTTCGCCGCAATCTCTTCGAATTCGTTCAGGAACCGCTCTTTGTCGTCTGCCTCAAAGAGCTCCAGAGCCGCGTCGCTGCAGTCGACGGCGCGGAACCGGTCGTCAAAAAAGATCGCCGCGTCGGGAGCGCCGTGAAAAACCGCACTGGCCGTCTCGCACGCCTCCAGCGCCCGGCGGGTCGTGCTTATTTTCATTTTGAGCACGAGAGCCAGACAAACCCCAAGCCCGGCGGCGAAGAGGCACAGAAACAAAAGCGCCCCAATGCCCGCACTCCAGGCGACGAGGGAGACGGCAGCCCCGACTCCGCAGATGGAGGAGAAAATCCACAGTTTTTTTTCGAGCGGAACATTTCGTACTTTGAACAGTTTTCGCAAACCCAATTCGAATCGAGTCATTACCATTCAACCTCCGCAATTTTCACTATAGACACTCCGGTAAACAATTTCCGCAAACAAGACGCAAACGAGGGTAACCGCGATTCATACCAATTTGAAATCAAAGGCCTAAAGTTAGAATAGCTAAAAGCAATGACATTCAAACATTTAGTTTCTTCATTAACACTCGATTGAAAGCAAATTGGTATCAACTTCCATTACTCCCCCACTGTCACATTTCGCACATTTCGTTTTCACCCGACATCTCTGAATTTGTCCGCGACAGTCAGGAACACGTCCACCAATACGGGGTCGAAGTGGGTCCCTTTTCCGTTCCTGATGATCTCCACGGCAGCGTCATGGCTGAAGGCTTTTTTATAGGGTCGTTCTGAAATGAGCGCGTCGTACACGTCCACCACGTCCATAATACGCCCTTCCAAAGGGATGTTTTCGCCGGAAAGTCCATAAGGATAACCGCTTCCGTCCCATTTTTCCTGATGCGCTTCCGCGAATATTCTGGCGTAGTTCAAAAACGTTCCGTCGTTGACGCTGGCCATAATGTTGTCGATGATACGGGCGCCGGCCACCGGGTGTTTTTTTATCTCCTCGAACTCCTCGGGCGTCAATTTTCCGGGTTTGTTCAATATGGTGTCCGACACGGCGATTTTTCCCACGTCATGAAGCAGGGAAGACTGCAGAAGCACGTCTACGTTCCAGGCCTCCACCTGTTCCTGATAGAGCCCCATTGCCTTCAGGCCGTCCACCATGATTTTCAGGTCTTTTTGCGTGCGTTCGATATGCCTTCCGGTGATGTCGTCCCGATTTTCCACGAGGTTGACAACGGTTTGCAGAATGACATTCTGGAGCTGGATAACGTCGCCGCTTTTTTCCTCCACCAGGCTTTGGAGGCTCTCGTTGAACTGCACCAGAGCCAGCCGCTGAGACTCCAGCTCTTTTGCCTGCATCGCCAGCTTTTGCCTTTGCCTTTCAAGCGTAATGTGCACTCCGACTCTCTGCAGCAGAATCGGCGGAATGATCGGCTTGGCCACGTAGTCCACTGCGCCCAGGGTCAATCCCTCAATCTCCTTCTCCGGCGAGTCGTGCGCGGTCAAAAAGATGATGGGGATGTTCCGGGTTCTTTCGTCCTCTTTAAGACGTTTGATGGCCTCATAACCGCTCATTTCAGGCATGGCGATATCCAACAGAATCAAATCCGGCAGTAGATCCGTCTCGCTTTCCAAAAAAGCGAACATCTTTCGCGCCGAGGGCACGGTAAATACGGCAAATTTTTTTGTAAGGGCATTCTTGACAAGTTTCAGATTCGCGGCGCTGTCGTCAACAGCAAGGACCACGGGATACCCTCTTTCTTCGTTGCTTTCCATGGGCGTCCTCTCCTTCCCAGACTTTGCGCTGTCGCGGAGCATCGGTTCTCCTGGAGTGAGCGCTTGTCCTTGCATAATGATAAATCCCCAAAGGAAGCAGCAGGTTATTGGACGCCTTATAAAATGGCTTTCCATGCAGGTTTAGCATTTTTCTGCTCATTAAGGGCAGAAAAACGCATTGACAAATTAAGATCGTTATGCTTTCCGTTGGTTCTTCTTTTGACGTGAAATGGCGCTTAATTCGCAATTTGTCTGTTTTGTCAAGGTCATTTTCGCTCATGATCAAGCCGATTTTTTATATTCCCTTGCAACAAGGGCTTTTATAAGAATTTTTCTTCAGTGTCAATTTTGGGACAGCTTATTATATATTCGTGTTCAGTTTAGACTATTTTGCTGTTGGGACTTCGTTAAAATATCGGACAGTAAGTTAAGGGAGTTTCAGGAAACGGGAGGGAACTCGAAGAATGTCCGTGAATCGTCGGAAATATGATGAAGATTTTAAGAAGAACGCAGT